>JAHQWA010000281.1 GCA_019634045.1 Saprospiraceae bacterium | reverse complement strand
GGCTGCAGGAACTAGATCAGCAACTCAATACAGGAGGTAATTATATTTTCTACCTTTCAACTCCTCCCAGGTTGTACGAAACGATTCCAGCCTACTTAGCTCAACAGGGGCTGAATCAACAGGATGATGGTTGGAAGCGATTAGTAATCGAGAAACCCTTTGGATACGATCGTAAATCGGCTTTAGATCTAAACAAGAAATTGCGTGACTTTTTTGAAGAGGATCAGATTTATCGCATTGATCACTATTTGGGTAAGGAGACGGTTCAAAATCTTTTGGTGACTCGCTTTTCCAACGGTTTTTTTGAACCGCTTTGGAACCGCAACTATATCCAACATGTGGAGATCACCAATGCAGAAAACATTGGAGTAGAAAACCGCGGAGGCTATTACGACCATTCAGGAGCACTTCGGGATATGTTCCAGAATCATTTGCTTCAGATCGTAGCGCACATTGCTATGGAGCCGCCGATCACCGCAGATGCCAAAGCCATCCGAAACGAAAAAGTAAAATTATTCCAATCGATCCGACCCATCGTCGGCGAAGATATCGGGAAGTACGCCATCCGGGGGCAATATATCGCTTCTAAGATCAAGGGGGAACCCATTAAGGGATACAGAGATGAGCAGGGCGTGCCGACAGAATCCAAGACGGAAACTTTTGCAGCGATTAAGTTCTTCATTGACAATTGGCGTTGGGCAGATGTGCCTTTTTATGTGCGTACAGGAAAACGACTCCCGACCAAAGTCACTGAAGTAGCCATTACCTTCAAGTCTCCTCCGCAAGCGTTGTTCAACAATGAGGCGGGCCTACAAAACAAAAAGAACAAGCTCATTATTCGCATCCAACCCCATGAGGGGCTACTGCTGAATTTTGGTATGAAAGTTCCCGGGCAAGGCTTCCGCGTGAAGGATGTGGATATGGATTTCCACTATAGTGAGTTAACTGATGCTTATGTGCCGGAGGCTTACGAGAGATTGCTGCTAGATAGTATTAAAGGAGATCCGACGCTATACTCAAGAGGGGACTCTGTAGAAGCCGCCTGGAATTTTGTAGATCCGATCCTCGATGCATGGAAAAATGATCCAGACATCAAGTTATTTGGCTATCCTGCTGGTACGTGGGGGCCCAAAGAGGCAGATCTTCTGATTGCAGAAAGTGCCATAGACTGGCGAAACCCTTGTAAGAACCTCACGGAATCAGGTGGATTCTGTGAATTATAGACTAAAGTGGGGTAAAGGAGCTGTAATCGGAGTGCGCAAGCATGTCTGCTCAAACAAGTTCGACACCTAGGTTTACCATTGCCGTAAAACTGATTATTCAAAAGCTAAAGTAAGAATCTTGGATACAAGTACCACACATATATATTCCGATAACCCAGCGGTAGCAGCTGCTTTTGCTGAATGGCTAGTAGACTGGCTAAGAGGCCGTCAGCGTACTACCATCGCCCTGTCTGGAGGAAGTACGCCGAAACTGCTCTTTCAGGTATTGGCAGAACAGTATGCGAATGAAATCGACTGGTCAGGTATTCATCTCTTCTGGGGGGACGAGCGCTGTGTCCCTCCCGATCATGCCGATAGCAATTATGGTATGACCAAGGCCTTACTCCTCGATCATATCGACATTCCCGCTGGTAATGTGCACCGCATCAGGGGAGAGGAATCTCCGCCAACAGAAGCCCGGCGGTACGGACAAGAGATCCAATCTGTAGTGTCAGCTATTGATGGCAAACCAGCCTTTGATTTAATTTTGCTCGGCATGGGGGGTGATGGGCACACTGCCTCCATCTTCCCGCATGAGATGCATTTATTAGAAGAGCCTGCCATTTGTGGCGTGGCCACCCATCCAGATTCCGGGCAGAATAGAATCACCATCAACGGACCAATTCTCAATCACGCCTATTTGATAGCCTTCTTGGTTACGGGTAGTTCCAAGGCTGAAAAAGTTCAGATCATTCTAGAAAAACGAGCGGGGTTTGAATCATTCCCTGCCGCCCATGTCCAGCCAAAGGACGGGATTACACATTGGTTTCTAGATCAAGCCGCTGCGGCTTTACTTTCTTAAAAAAAATTAGCAGGCCGCATTTTATGCCTTCCGTACGTTAGTAAGAAGTGTAGTTTGCTCAGGAGCACTCTACGGAAGTTTATAATCCATCCACGAAGGACCTTTTTCCTTCGATTGAAGTACTACTCCAACTATCTACTTATCATTTCTTAGCACTATCCTTTCTATAATTCTCTAGCAATTGTCTATGTGAAAAAACGTTCCGATTTGTAAATCCGAACGATCAGGTTGGTCTTTTAGCCGAATTTTGAACCCGAGAGCAATAAAAGACAAGAAGTTGTCACAAATACATTGCCTCGTTTGTATGTAATTCGACTTAATCGGCAAGAGCCATTCGAACACCGCGGCCAAAAAGTTGGCTGAATTTATTTTGAAATAGTTCTTAATAGTTGTAACCAAGGTTAGAAAAGCATCGTCTAGTTAGGGTATTCACCGAAATCACCCGACTGTATGCAGGCATTTTGGCCAGAAGGTTTTAGCAAGGAAACAATCTGCATAACGACAAGAATTAAATATACCCGACTAAAAAACGTTTCTGAAAATTGCCTTCTTATGGGGTGAAGTAGTTCCAATCTGCTTCACCCCAAACTATCACTAGCGCGATCTTTTCTTTCCTCAGGACACATCTATTTGAACCTACTTTTATTCATCCCTGCTTTTGAGGTCTATTTGATGGCCCAAAACTGATGTGCTTTGCACGATTAAACCCTACTTAACAATGGAATGGAAAGCTAATATTCTAAGATTGCTTTACGTACTTTTTCTGTTTTTGACTTATGTGTTTTTGTTTTCTATACCCTACCTCTGAAAATAACGGGGGTAGGATCCATGAAAATCATCCAACATGACCGTAATAAAAGATCCGACCCCTAAATCAAGGTTATCTACCTTTCACGATGACCAAATACGAAATGAAAACATCTTCGGAGATTTCCGATTCCCCTTTACTACAAAATTAAGTTTTGTCCCCCTGCTTAGGCATTGGGAGGGATTGGTAAAAAGTGGCCACCCTACCCAAACCTTTATTGCCAAAGAAATCAAAAGATTAATTCAGGAAGCACCAGCCTTGCAAAAGGCCATTAACAACTCCAAAATACTAGAACGCTACCCTGAGCTTGTCAATCTAATGCTGGCTCCGCTATTCCCCGCCGCTCCAGGTGTAGCTTCCTTAGGACGTGTATTTAAGCCGATGGACTTGCGTAGCATCTACCGCACCCCTGGCTTTGATGCCTTGATCAACGAGGCTCCCTATGAGCGTTTTATTCTGAATAGAGCACCGGAAGAGTGCATTGCCAACAGTATCTATGCTAGCTACTGTCTCGTCCTAAATGCCCATTATGGCTATCAACTTCCCATCGAAAACAATTACAATATATCCGTACAGCTAGCCAACAGTGGCTTAATTCGCCACTATAAATGCGTCAATAACCTCAACTTCATGGATGTAGTGGTAGTCAAGCCTTTGCCAAAACTGAAGGATCGTCAAATTCAGGATCTCCTTAGCACACCCCTGGATCACGAAAAATGGCTACAGGCCATTCCCCCAGACCACTTCGAATTCCACGGTATCATCGCGGATACAATGACCGATATTACCGAAGAGATGTCCATTTCTCAATTGAAGAACCAATTGCTCCACAAAAGTGCCTTCGGTGGTCGCCAACGAATTGAAGAATTGGAGCAATCCTTACGATCGTACCTCGCATTGCCTGACTTAAGATTGGGCCTATCTGCGCTGGATGACAGTGGCTCTCTTTGCCTTGCCTATAAATATCAAATAGAATACCTGCTTTTCGCCAACGAAATGGAGGCAGATAATCCCTTTTTACAGGAAGGATCTATTTACAACAAGGTGTTAAGTAGCAAGAAGCCGCTACTCCTACAAGACATCTCTCAATATGAAGATCCCACTAAAGCAGAAGTAGCCCTGATCAACGACGGCTATCGGAGCGTGCTGGCCTATCCATTATTAAACAAAAACCAGGAACTCATCGGCTTACTTGAGATAGCCTCTGGCGAGACCATGGCAATCAATGACCTTAAAGCCATGAAAATTGCGGAAATCATTCCCCTCTTCGAAATGGCCATCCTACGTAGGAGAGAAGAATTAGATAATCAGATCGAAGCTATCATTCGTGAAAAATACACCTCATTGCATCCTAGTGTGGAATGGAAGTTTATAGAAAATGCCTACTACATTTGGCAAGATAGAATGGAGCAACGAGGAGAAAGTTTGCCACAGAATATTTCTTTCAAAAAGGTATCCCCTTTCTATGGCCAGTCCGACATTGTTTCCTCAACGACCTTGCGGAATCAGGCCGTCCAAGCAGACTTGGAAGAAAATTTAAAGATGGCTTATGATCTGCTAAAGGACTGTAATGAGCAGACTCCTTTACCCGTGCTAGATCAATTCCTATTTAAGATCAATCAACAATTGGTAGGCCTAAAGCAAGATTTCACCTCTGCACGCGAAAGTAAGTTAGTAGAGTTCATGCACATTGAACTTCACCCCTTACTGACACAACTAGCAGCGGACATCCCGATCCTGAAGCAGCGAATTGACACCTATTTCAAAGCCTTAGATTCAACCTCCGGCGTACTCTACAATCGACGACGCGATTATGAAAAGAGTGTAGCAATGATCAATGATGCCCTAGTTAGAAGGCTACAGAAGGAGCAGGAAAGTGCACAGAAGCTCGTACCTCACTACTTCGAAAAATATAAAACGGACGGCATAGAATTCGATATGTACGCAGGTCAAAGTTTGTTAAGAACGGGCACCTTTAGCAACCTTCAACTAAAGAATTTACGTATTTGGCAATTGACAGCCCTATGTAAATTGACCAGAGAGACTGCTTTGATCCGTCCAAAGTTGCCCGTTCCCTTGGAAACAGCGCAGATGATCTTTGTCTACGGAAACGCCATAGACATCCACTTTAGAATGGACGAAAAAAGATTTGATGTCGACGGAGCCTACAACATCAGATATGAGATTATCAAGAAAAGAATTGACAAAGCAGTCATTGCAGAGACCAATGAACGCTTGCGGTCTCCTGGATCGATCTCCATCGTCTACACGAACGACAATGACCGCAAGGAATACCTGGAGTACCTTGAGTTTCTGAGTGCCAAGGGCTGGCTAGAAGAAGAAATCGAAGACTTAACCTTGGCTAAACTTCAAGGAGTCGAAGGCCTAAGAGCCCTCCGTGTCAAGGTAAATGTGGAACTTGTCACCAACAATTAATGTAGAAGAAAGTACCACCTATCTATTCATAAAACAAAACCCGATCCAATGAATTCGCCCATAGTTAATAACACCTTTCAGTTTGTCCAATATTTGTATAAATCTTATCTACCAATAGGGTTTGATCGTTTCGAATTGGATCAAGCCATGTCGGAAAAAAACTCCTGGGTACGTAAAGGATTACAGGCTGGCTTATCAGACACTGAATTGGAGACTTTAGCGCTGACTGCGCTATTACATAGAGTGGGGATTATTGAAACTTTTCGTTCTTATTCCAAAGTGAGCCGCACCATTGCCGAAAGATACCTGAAGGAACAAAAATACCCTAGCAAGCGGATAGCATCCATCTTGCACGCCATTTCTGTAGCGAATAAAGGAGGGCAAATGGCACATCAAAGATTGGAGCAGATCATTGTGAGTGGGGCTAAAGCAGAAGTTGGTGATGTCTGGCCATGATGGGCGAAAAACGTCATGGGTGGGCAAACAAAAAGTGCCTCTTCAAAAAGAGGCACTACTAATGAACAGAATCCCATGAAACGAAATAAACGCCGTTTAATATCTTTAAAAGTCACAAGGACTTAGTAGTATTTACAAGGTAAATAGAGGATGACAGAAGGTGTTTATATTATGCTTTCGCTCTTACTATAATAACAAGTTATTGCTGCGAAAAGTTGGATCGAAGTAGCGGTTATAACGAAGGTAACAGTAGCGGTAGTGCGGTGAGTGTTTGTTCTACAATTTGCCCTCGTATAACCCTTTTCGTGCAAACTATATTGTCTTGCTCCTTATAAAAATTCAACAAAATTTTACGAGTTGAAAATATCTGAGACCAATCTCGTCTCAAATTCGATAAACAGATCAAAACGCTCAATAAGCGGTAGATTCGGAATCGCAATACTGCTCCCGCCATATCAATTGGAAATGGTTTGTGGTACTAACAATGCTTGCCAAATACTCCTTATCTTGGCCATAGTAGCGCTACCGACCTATGCTAAACATCAAAAAAAGAAAGATCTCCAAGCAAGAGTTACAGCAGCTTAAAAGTCTGGAACCTAAGTTCTGGGATAAATTTGAACGCTTTATCCTACTGCTAATGGCAAGTACTTTTGTTCTTCTAATGCCCTTCCTATGGTATGACAAGAAGTACCCTGTCCCTCCATCAACCGAACTTATCATACTTATCCCGTTGCTAATTCTTGCTACCCTCACCGCTTTCTACATTTACCGATGGATTGACCAACAAGAAGGCCCCCACTCCTCTGTGTCACGCAATCTAATAGTAGAAGAGTGGCATATACAGACACAAAGAGTTATCCATCGAGAAGATATTGAAGACTTTGGTCCTGCCTATTATTTTCAAGTTACTCACGAAGGGCAGCAGCGTTGGCTATTCCTATGGGGCCAATACTTTTACGACTACAACGAAGAGTATAGTTTTCCTAATACAGCTTTCACCATAGTTCGGCGAGCAGACCATAAAACGGTATTCAGCATACAGGTATACGGACAGGCCTTAGCAGTCGAAAAAAGCTTACCTCCCTTTCCCAAAAAAGCCTGGCGTGCCGGGAAAACCGAAGAGGATGGTGATCTACTTGTAGAAATCCCAGATTGGTCGAGTCAGAAGTAGTCTAAGCCCCCAACACTACCTCTACTCCTGCCGGAAAAAGGTGTATATTTGGGTTTTTCTAACTAGCGATTATTACCCTTCAACACATGCCACACTTAGAGACATTCCACGAAACTGCCGATGGGAAGAAGCTGTATCTACAAGCTTGGGAACCTGAGACTGAACGGAAGGCAGCCATACTACTGGTTCATGGTCTGGGCGAACACAGTTCGCGCTATGTCCATTTGGCTGAGCATCTCAACACAAAAGGAATTGCCGTTTACACTTTTGATGGTAGAGGTCATGGAAAATCCGCTAAACCAAAGGTGACGGCCTATTTCGAGAGGGCTTCCATCTATGTAAAAGATGTGGATGCACTCTACCAAAAAATGAAATCCTACGTTGGGGATACGCCCTGTTTTATTCTTGGCCACAGCATGGGTGGAGGAATGGTAACGCAATATGTGTTGACTCATCAACCAGACGCCACTGGCATCGTGTTAAGTGCTCCCGCTTTGATGGCAGGCGACGATATCTCACCTTTCCTAATCAAAATATCCGGTTTTTTAAGTAAAGTAGCTCCAAAGTTAAAAGCCGTAAAGTTGGACTCCAGTCACCTCTCGCACGACCCTCAAGTCAAAATCGACTATGATGCCGACGAGTTGGTTTACTCCAAAGGAATTCCAGCACGTACAGGTGCTGAGTTATTGAATATGATTGATGAGATCCAAGCCAAGATGGACCAGTTTGCTCTTCCGGTACTACTTATGCACGGCACCGAGGATCATCTCGTAAATATTAACGGCACCAAACTACTTTACTCCAAAGCCAGTAGTGAAGATAAAACCCTAAAACTCTATGAGGGTTTCTATCATGAATTGGTCAATGAGGTGGAGAAGGAAACCGTCATGAAGGATATTGCCGATTGGATTTTGGAAAGATCCTAAGCCTGCGGTAACCTATCAATGGAAAAAACCCATCAACTACTCAAATTGACAAGTCCTAATCATTCTAAAAACAACCCACATAACATATGTCCTCACTTCATACCAATGAGTTATTTTCAGTAAAAGATAAAACGGTATTAGTTACTGGTGGTTCCCGAGGCATCGGCTTAATGATTGCCCGCACACTCGTTGAAAACGGTGCCAAGGTTTACATCTCCTCCCGTAAAGCTGCTGTTTGCCAAGCTGTAGCCGAAGAACTGTCAAAGATAGGTACCTGTATAGCCCTTCCAGCTGATTTGTCGACACCAGATGGCAGAGCACAGCTAGTCACGGCTTTGAAAGAGCAGGAAACGGGATTGGATGTATTGGTTAATAATGCTGGAGCTAACTGGGGAGCAGCATTTAAAGATTACCCGGAAAAAGGCTATGATAAAGTATTGGACTTAAATGTGAAGTCCATCTTCTTTTTGACACAAGACCTTTTACCCCTTTTGCTCGCCAAGGCTAGCTTAGATCAGCCCGCTAATGTCATCAATATTGGCTCCATCGATGGAATGCGTGTATCCACATTGGATAATTCTGCCTATGGGATGAGTAAAGCCGCTGTCCATCACTTGACCAAAATCTTAGCAGTCAAAATGCAAGGCAAGGGTATCACGGTTAATGCAGTAGCACCCGGCCCATTTAGAAGCAAGATGACAGAAAGTATGTTGGATGCTTTTCAAAAGCAAGTAGAAGGCGTCAATCCGATGAAGCGTATTGGTGTTGATGGAGATATGGGCGGGATCGTTGTCTTCTTGGCTTCTCGAGCAGGATCTTATATCAATGGTGCAGTAATACCCGTAGACGGTGGAATGCATCTGTTGAGCATGGTCTAATCTTATTCTATTTCACCTTATTTACTACCTGAACTCATCTAAAGCACGATCGATGAAGCTACCTGCTATTTTTTTCGGCCTTAGCCTGCTGCTAATGGCCAGTTGCATCAATACAGATACGCAGCAAGCATCCGACGAAGAGGGGAACAGCATTAGCGCTGCCTTTGAGAAAATGTTGGATAATTATTATGAAGAAGAGCTAAAGTTGAATCCCCTAAAAGCCACCATGGCTGGGGATAATCGTTATAATAATAGCTTTCCGAATTCACTCTCAGACGAGCATAAATCTGCCCTCCAAACCTATTATTCCAAATACCTACAACAGGTACAGGACTTCAAAAATGAAGACCTCACGGAGAACGAACAGTTGAGCAAAGCCATTTTAACGTGGGAGTGTGAAATTAATTTAGCTCGACTCAATTTCCGGGAGGATCTCCGTCCAATAGATCAGATGTGGTCAGTTAACCTTATGATGGGGCAATTGGCCAGCGGAGCTAGTGCACAGCCTTTTAAAACCGTAGAAGATTATAACAATTGGCTAGAACGGCTGGAGGGTTACCTGGAATGGATGGCTTCCGCAGAGGATAAAATGCGGGCTGGCATCGAGTTGGGGTATGTTTTACCTAAATCGCTGATCAAAAAAGTGCTCCCTCAATTGGAGGCCTTGACGGTAGAAGACCTCGATCAACATCTATTCTATAGTCCCATCAAGGACTTTCCTGATGGCTTCTCCGACGTAGATCGAGAATCGTTGAAAGCAGCTTATATCAGTATGATCACCGAAAAAATCATACCCGCTTATAAAAGTCTGTATGATTTCATGAGCACTGACTATCTAGCAGCCGGTAGAAGTAGTAGCGGCATCGCAGATATCCCGAATGGAGAGGAATATTATAATCATCAAATCAAGACCTACACCACCACCAATATGACCGCCGATGAGATACATCAACTGGGCTTAAACGAAGTGGCTCGTATCTCTGCCGAAATGGAAAAAGTGAAGGAACAGGTCGGGTTCAAAGGCGATTTAAAATCCTTCTTTGATTTTGTACGGACCAATAAGGAACTAATGCCTTTCACCGAACCGCAGCAGGTCCTAGATAACTTCAATGCTATTCATGAGCGCATGAAGCCCCAGCTAGCGAAGTTATTTGACATGAAGCCCAAGACTCCTTTCGAAGTGCGGCGCACCGAGACTTTCCGGGAAAAGTCAGCTAGCGCAGAATACAATCCGGGGTCGCTGGATGGAACTAGGCCGGGCATCTTCTACACTCCTATCCCAGATGCAACGAAGTACAATACCTACTCCGATGAATCCTTATTCCTACATGAGGCAATACCTGGTCACCATTACCAAATATCACTTACTCAAGAAGATGCGGACATGCCCAAATTCCGCAAAACCTTATGGTACAGTGGTTATGGGGAAGGCTGGGCATTATATACCGAATCACTAGGAAAAGAATTGGGCTTATATACTGACCCGTATCAATACTTCGGTATGCTAGGAGCCGAAATGCATCGAGCCATTCGACTAGTGGTGGATACAGGCATCCATTCTAAAGGCTGGTCCAGAGAAAAAGCCATTGAATATTCTTTGGAAAATGAGGCAGAAAGTGAAGCGAGCATTATTTCTGAAATCGAACGCTATATGGCCAACCCAGGTCAAGCACTTTCTTACAAGATCGGACAGTTGAAAATCCGAGAACTAAGAAACCGATCCCAGAAAGCAATGGGAGATGCATTTGATATTCGTAAGTTTCACAATCAAGTATTAGAAACGGGTTGTGTCCCCCTAGCTCTACTAGAAAACAAGATTGACAACTGGATCGCGGCCAATAATTAATTATTTATCCTAATCTGGAAATCATGCCCTCCAAGAAGTCCTTCAGCCCCGTCGATATAGCAGAGTACTACGAAAAGACAGAAGTACACTATCGAAGGGGCTGGGATCTTGCGAATAGCCATGCCATGCACTATGGCTATTGGGACGAAGAGACGGCAAGCTTCCGTCATTCCTTGCATAGGATGAATGAGGTGCTCGCAGCATTTGGGAAAATAAAGCCTACAGAAAAGCTGCTAGATGCCGGGTGTGGCGTAGGAGGCTCCTCAATATTTCTGGCCAAAGAAATTGGCTGTTCCGTGACGGGGATCACTCTTAGTGCCCAACAAGTTGAGCGAGCAAAGACCAATGCAGAAGCAGCTGAAATAAGCAATATTCCGCATTTTCTACAAGCCGATTATACTTCTACTCCTTTCCCGGATAACTCCTTTGATGTCATATGGGCCTTGGAAAGTGCCGTACACGACCCTATGAAGCATGGTTTTTTCAGTGAAGCTCGGCGAATTTTGCGGCCTCAGGGACGGATCATCATGGGTGAATATATTAAGAACACTTCTCCCATGAAGGTTAAAGACCAAACCCTATTCCATCAATGGCTGGATGCTTGGGCTATCGCTGATCTTTCTACCTTACCGCATTTGGAATCGGTAGCTTATCAGCATGGATTTGATACACTTGAGCGCAGAGAGATCACTGCACAAATACGAAAATCGTCCTGGCGCATGTATTATGGCTCTTTCTTTTTGGGTCTTCTTTCTGCCGCTTATCGCCTCTACAATCCTAAAGTCAGCTTCTTTGCAGATAACCATTACAAGGGCTTGCGATATCAGTATCCTGCCTTAAAGCGAAAACTTTGGACCTATCACCTTATTTCTTTGGTAAAACGCTGATCTGATTTCAGATCGGGCCTCCATACAATGAAACATTCTGGCACGAGAATTGCGCCGAAGGGAATAAATCAAGATATTGAAATCAAAATCCTATTAGATGCCAACAACTGCAACCACCCCACAAGAGTACGTCAATAGTTTACCAGAAGACCGAAAAGAAGCCATCCAAAAACTAAGGGAGGTCATTTCAGCAAATATTCCTGAAGGTTTTGAGGAATGCATAAACTATGGTATGATTGGATATGTTGTCCCTCATTCCATCTACCCTTCGGGTTACCATGTCGACAACAAACTTCCACTTCCTTTCATGAACGTGGCTTCACAAAAAAGCCATATCGCCGTTTATCACTCCGGGGTATATGCCAATGAGGAACTGAATAAGTGGTTTCAAGAGGAATACAGTAAGAAAGGCACCACAAAATTGAATATGGGCAAAAGCTGTATCCGTTTCAAAAAACCGCAGCATATACCGTATGATCTCATTGGGGAGTTAGCTAGCAAATTGACGGTCCAACAATGGATTGACATGTACGAATCTCAGATCAAGAGATAAACCACTATTTCACAAACGACTTTGGGGTAGGTACCCCTTTTTGACCAAGTCTAATTTACTGGATATAGATTGGAGTCGTTCTTCTTGTAATAGCAGTTTACGGTCAGCCGTTTCCAGTACATCTTCGTAATAATGATCTGCCAACAATATTCCTTTGGAAGGCTTTAATCGAATCAAGTAGTTTTTGATAAACTCCATTTGGATGGGCTCTAGCATGGAAAAAGGCTCATCCAACATCAGAAAAGGCTGGGGTAATTGGCCCAGCAGTAAAGTGGCCAAATAGCGGCGCTCGCCGACAGATAATTGCCCCACAAGTCGGTTTTCAATTTTAGAGATCTTAGGTGCATAGAATACGGTGTCTTGTCCCTCTGAAGAAGATATACTTCTTTGAATGAGTGTGCGGACTCGCATGCGGACCGGTATAAAAGCGTATTGAGGCAAATAAGCAACTACACCTTGAGTGCTGTTCAGAATGGAGCCATCCAGCTTAATCAAGGCCTGGTCAGCTTTAGTAATTCCGAAAAGAACCTCAAACAAGGTCGATTTCCCAGTACCATTCCGCCCCAAGATGGCTAGAATTTCTCCTACCTCTACCGTAAAAGCAATCTCTTGCAATATCTGCTTTGCCCCAAACGACTTGCTTAAATTTTCTATACTTAGGATCATCTAAAGAATAAGTTGTGATAATATCGCTGAGTTATTTTCATACAATCTTTAAATGAGCCATGCGATACCAAGGTAGATTACAGCGATGAAAAGCAATAGGAGGAAATTAAATATCCAGAGTCGGAATATTAGTCTTGACTTCGTCCATCCCCAATTGCAGTAGAAAACGTAGGTAACTCCCTGGAAATACTGGTAACACCCAAGCGCAATCAGATACCCGAAAGTGCCATATATCAGCATCCCCCAAAACGGATGAGTATATAGACTTACCAGTATGGATACCGCCAGATTGTATAAGGAGACATCTATGTAATACTGCCATAAGATTTCTGTATTCCGTTGTAAATGCATGCAGCTAAGTTTCAGTACCATTCCCAATATACAGTAGCGCTTAGTAGTTTCCATTCCTATTAACTCGCCGTTCACTTCATTAACTTCTTATCGTCCTTTGTATAGATTTTATTAAACCTGTTTAACCACTGGGCCACTTTTCTTTAAATATCTTGTCTCTTCAACGGAACAACATCTAAATCCAATTAATATGCATCCATCCATTAAGAGTCAATTCATCAAAGTAGAACATCTGAAGCTACATTACCTGGAAATGGGTAGTGGAGAACCGATTCTACTCCTACATGGGTGGCCAACTTCTTCCTACCTGTGGCGCAACCTAATGCCCACCTTAGCAGAAAACAATCGAGTGATTGCCTTAGATCTTCCGGGCTTTGGCCGGTCGGATAAGCGCTCGAGTGATTCTTTTAGCTTCACCTATCAAAGCAAAATGCTAGATGGTTTTCTAAAAGAACTGGGAATCGAAAAAGTCAATTTGGCAGTACACGACTTAGGCGGGCCACTTGGCTTGTTTTGGGCAGTCAGACATCCTGAAAAGGTAGTACGCATTACACTACTGAATACACTGGTATATCCCGAATTTTCCTGGGCAGTGAAGCTCTTCGGCCTCTCTACCCTATTGCCTGTAGTAAAAACCTGGTTGACTAGTCCTAGAGGGTTAAAGGGCGCCATGCGTTTAGGTGTAGTAAACAAAAATCAGCTGTCAGCTAGCGATATCGAGCAGTATCAGCGTCCCTTCCAAAGCAAAGAAGCTCGGAAAGTGTTATTGAAAACGGTCCATCGACTGAGTATCAAAGGGTATCATGAAATAGCAGAGAAGCTATCGAGTTTTAACATTCCCGTCCAGGTAATTTACGGTAAAAATGATAAGATTCTCCCGAAAGTTGCCGACACCATGGCTAGGGTTAAAAAGGATCTACCGCAAACCGAATTGATCGCCCTCGATGATTGTGGACACTTCCTGCAAGAGGATAAGCCCTTAGAAATTGCTCAACTGATGAGTAAGTTTTTGCAGCAAGAGAACATGAACTAGAATCGAGCTAGTCTATTTCGTAAAAGGATAGGCATAGCCGAAGACTATCGAAAAGTTTTCCAGCTTTGTATCATAGCCAGTCGTCCTATTAATGTCATTGCCACTAGCATAACGAGCTTCTAAAAAGAATTCATAGACTTTCACCCCTCCCCCTACGACTAGGGAGGGTTCTGACTTGAGTAATCTCTGCTCACGCAATGTACCCGTACTAACATCACGCACCTCAAAAGAACCTTTTGAATAACTTACATTCCCCACTCCTGCCTGTACAAACGGCTGTATTTTTCCTGTAATAAAATTGTATTTCAATAAAGCATTGATGCGAAAGCCTTGCAAATCCAGCGTATAACGAGTATCGATTGCCCCAATATCCAAAGGGCCACTAGTCGTGACCACTGATGAACTGGCATTCATCAACAAGGCTTCCACCTTCCAACTGAACTTACCATTACTGCGAGGTATTCCAAATTCTAGTCCCACCCCCAAAGTTGTTGACCAGGTGCTCGGCAAAGCATTCGCGATACTATTGTTAGCATCATCCAAAGAAAAAGTAGACTGTGTTCGTCCAGCCATCGCATAAACATAATGTCTAGCTCGATCTTTTGGCTTGATGTAGATGACCTGACCACGGCATTCATTGTAACGATTAACCACATCCAGTATACTTCTTGAATAGGTCAACTTATCGATCGCACTATCCAGCATCCCGCAATCGCCAATAGCATATTTTAGCTGCCCTTTATAGTCTTCGAAAACCAAAGATCTAGGCAGATTATTATCCTCCAACACATCGGGCATAAGTAATTGACCTGGCCGCATGATTTTCACCTTTCGATAGATCAAAGGTTCGTAGGATCCATTTCCCTTACGAAAGTAAAAATGAGTGCGTTTTTTAGCATCCATTAATTGGTAGAGATTAACAGATCCTCGGGTTAACACCATCAAGAAAACGGTATCTTGCTTCATCTCTATTTTACCATCGACCTCCCGATACGTTTGGTACTGAGGCATCTCTTCCCAATCCAGTGCCTCCTGGTTGACCAGCACTGCTGCAGTCTCATAGATTTCATTTTTACTGTCAACTTTGAAACTCCGGACATCCTTAGGGAATAAGGTCTTTACCTCTCCATTGCGCTTGAACTGAATTTTACGTGGATTGACGACCCATTCTCGGTAATCAATTTCGCCTTTAAGAACTTCACCTTTGGCCGTAATGACTTGGCCCGAAGTAAACCTCTTCTGGGCACTGAGTAAAAGTGGAACAAGGAAAATAAATAGAGGTAATAGTCTCTTCATAACATTCGGATTAAGGTAGAACTAAAGATACGCACTTGGAAATTCAATAGCGTCTTCCCCGCTAAGGCTTTCTCGTTAAAATCATGTTAATGTAGCAGCGAAGACCAGTACTCCCTGCAGGAGGCGACTCGACTTTACTTCGCTAAAAAGGAACAAGGACTTACTGATTGGACCTGGTTTGAATTTGAAGACGGGACAGGCTCACCAGCCATCTACTGCAAGAGTCGCCTTCTAATTCAATACTTAATAGATGTCGAAAAACAACCCTATGAACAAATCGTGGAGGCTCCACCAGACGCCACAGATGTCCAAAAAGTGCTACTAAATTGATACAAAATGCCACAATAATCAGCTTTCAACTCCATCAACAGCTTGGAGGTTCAATAGGAAAATGGTACTTTCAAGCAATAAATTCAATCGCTATTACATTTTGAACACTATGTACTTGTAGTGTAACAACTATCAGTATTGATCCCCGAACAAGATTAAGTAGTTAGTCATATGGATAAGATTACTTTTCTTGTGGACAAAATGACACTGTCTGCAAATGGTTCCCCTGGTCATATCTCCGAAGAACAAACGGTGAAAATGACCTCCTACGATTTTCAAGGAAAGCTCACTACGCTTATCGAAAATATAGCACGTAGTGTCAGTCATGTTGACACGAGCCGCTATAATTACGAGGTGGACGAAGCCAGTTTTTCTGTACACGTAAACAAAGAGGGAGATCTTTCGATTCTCTCCTTGTTAAACGAAGAGTCAACTAGTCAATCTGGCATTCAAATCAAGCTAAAGCGTAAGCAAGACTGATACCTATTCCAAGCAACCTAACTCTTTACCTAACACGATATCAGCAGTAGTTTTCAAATTACATCCACCACCTTGACCAGGTTGATGTCTTAAAATCTGGTGTTAGGAACTATCAGATTCAATACTTTTGCTGTTTTGACTAATGTAAGCGAGGGAACCCCGTCAAAGTAAGGCTGAATTGGGGCACAAATGCTATTTTAGCCTTTTTCACCCTCAATTCTTCCTCATGCCTACCAAGCTGCATTTCGAAACCCTCGCTATCCAGAGCACCCAGCTTACTAATGAAGATACCAAGGCGGTTAGTACGCCGATCTTTATGAGTACTACCTTTGAAAGAGCAGCTGATGGTTCTTATCCTAGCGGCTATGTGTATTCTAGAATGGATAACCCCAATCGGCAATTGCTGGAGAAAAGCATTGCCGTACTGGAGAAAGGGGAAGTTGGAATAGCATTCGCCTCCGGAATGGCAGCCACCACTGCTGTCTTTCAAACACTCCCTCCTGGAAGTCACCTCATCCTCCCACACGACGCCTATTACACCACCAATGATCTCGCCAAGACCGTTTTTGGCAGCAAGGGTATACAGATCAGTGAAGTGAATATGACTCGCTTAGAGGAAATTCAGAATGCCATTCGCCCTGAAACGGCCTTGATTTGGTTGGAGACGCCGTCTAATCCTCAACTATCTGTCAGTGATATAGCGGCGATTGCTGAAATGGCTCATGCGGTCGGTGCCCTTTGTGCGGTGGATAATACCTGGCCCACGCCGGTCATGCAGCGACCATTGGAGTTGGACGCAGATATTGTGATGCATTCTACCACCAAGTATTTTGGCGGGCATAGCGATGTATTAGGTGGCTGTTTGGTGTTGAAAGAAGAAGGGGCATTATCGGAGCAAATTCGAAAGATACAAGCAGTTACGGGTGGGGTCCCCTCTCCATTTGAGTGCTGGTTAACTACCAGAGGAATCAAAACGCTCTATCTGAGAGTGCAAGCTCAAACGAAAACAGCCGGAGAATTGGCAACCTACTTAGATCAACACCCTAAAATCGAACAAGTCAACTATCCTGGCCTTTCTTCCCATCCACAACACGAAATCGCCAAAAAACAAATGTATGGAGGGTTTGGCGCGATGCTTTCCGTACAGGTAAAAGGTTCCGCGGCAGCTGCGATGGCCTTGACGGGGCGATTACAATTGTTCACTACTGCGACTAGTTTGGGAGGAGTAGAAAGCCTAATAGAGCACCGAAAGTCCGTAGAAGGGCCAGCTAGTCCAACCCCAGACAATCTCTTGCGCTTATCCATTGGCCTTGAAAATATCGAAGACCTAATCGCAGATTGGGAACAAGCCTTGGGTGAATAGTTCAACTGCAAAAGCCCCTCTATGAAAAACAGCAACTTCTTTCTCCTTGCCCTGATCTTCTTTAGCTTTTCTATTGAAGCACAAAATTCTTTGGCGGATATAATCGGAGATGTTAGCCTACCCCACGAGGGAAAACCGCATGGCGTTCCTGAACATTGGGACTGGGCTTGCGCCCCAAGAGCCGGCCTAGCCGCACCACCAGAAAACTGGACCGCAGCCATCGCTTGGGGGCAGTTATATGAATGGAAAGAAGGGAATCCGGCGACCAACACCCGGGTTCAAATTAAGGACTTGGAGATGTACTACTTGAGTAAGACTGATAGCAATTGGCATCTATTACAAGAGGCACTTCTAGTGGAAGGAGCGGCCTATCGCGAGGATTTTGCCAATGATGAAAATAAGCCCGCAGATCAACGTCTAGAACCAGATGGGAGTCTTTCCGTGACAGCAGGGAATGGGTATAACTTTCATTTTTGGCCCAATAGTGGTCGCACCGAATTCCCAGTCAATGATGTACTAGGTTGTTTTGTGACGGTTAAAGCTCGTTTAATTGTAGATAAGCCCGCAGAGCTGGATGATCGTAGTGCTGCCCGTTACCTGATGGGAGTAGGTGGAGACTGGTGGGAGTCACTAAACTCGGTTTGGGACAATTGGACAACCAATGCTGATATGGGTATCGGTCGTTTTCGCTTTGTAAGCTCAGAATGGAAGTCTTACAATATGATTTCTATCCCTTTGGATATGGTAGAGAGATTCCCCCCGCCTTTTATCTCTATTCCGACTCATAGTCCCGAGCAAAAACACCCTCATATTGAGCTTCGTGCTCCTTATCCCAATCCTTCCGTGGACAAGGTATCCCTTAGTTATGAACTACCGATGAGCAGTTTCGTCGAGATAGATCTACTAGTCCCCGCTGGACAGAAGGTGAGGAAATTGTTTGCAGGACAACAACAAGCCGGTTTCCATCAATTCAGTTGGGATGTTAGCAACTACGCCGCTGGAATGTATTATTTGAGGTACCGGGTAGGTCCACAGATAAAGGTTCAAAAGTTGATTAAGGCACCAGGTTTGTAGCGTCAATAGGAATCAATTAACTCACCACATTACAGCTCTGTCTAATACTTTAGGAAAACTTTAAAGTTTGAAATATATCTTTTCGAAAGCCGTAAACGTTAATAAGGTACTACTCTTGAAAGCGATAATACCGCTAGAACATCCATACATTTTTAGATTAAATTGTTATGTAATCGTCTGAAACCCATCACGGAATTCAACGTATTGTAATAACAGCAAAGATACTTTACCCCCCAGACCCACCCCTTCAAGGTGAAGCAGTTCTGGGCCTATTCTTTTACCTAATGAATGAAAGTATGGTAACTAGAAAATGCAGCCAAATCCTATTCTTTGTCCTTTTAATGGGCTTAGTGAGTAGCTGTGAGCTCTTTACACCAATTACAGCCGAAAGCACCGTTCGCTATCGATCTGATCGTAAAGTCTCCGCCTCAGCTACCGTCTCTACTCGAACACGTACACGTAATAGTAGTAGATCTTTACCACCACCGCCGCCGCCGCCGAAATCCAATCGTTCCGGAAACTCCTCTGTTGAAGAGGCTAATGCTCGAACAGAAACAGCATCCGCACGAAGGCGCTCAGAAACGAGCTCCAGTCGTACCCGATCTGAATCAAGACCAGCCTTAACAAGGGAGGAAATGCTGCGCGAAGATGTAGTCCAGTATGCCAAACAATTCGTTGGGACGAAATACATATATGCAGGGAAAGATCCCAAAGGTTTTGATTGTTCTGGCTTCACCCGCTACGTTTGGAAAGAGTTTGATGTGTCACTTTCCGGTAGTTCACGTATGCAAGAAGATCAAGGTACCCCGGTTTCCGTTTCTAAAGCCAAAGCAGGTGATCTCATCTTTTTTCGGAGAGAGAAACGTGGCCGTGTTTTCCACGTTGCCCTGGTCGTATCCAACTCCAGAGATGGCTTGAAAGTTATCCATAGCACTAATCGTGGAGTAGTAATTGACAATATTTCCAACAACTCCTATTGGCGTCCAAAGATATCTACAGCACGCGCAGTGCTGTAATGGGGGAAGCTAGAAAATTTTGTTTGATATTCTCGACCTACTGAAACGCCTTTGCGTGAGCTCCGCAGCCTATTGTTGTGGAAACTCATAACGCAAAGGCGTTTTCGTTTAGAAATCTTTGTCCAAACTTCGCAACTTTACTGCTTGAGCAGCTTTACCACCCCCTGAGAAGTGCCCTGTTGTACAGATAGCCAGTATATGCCAGGAGGAATCGAATGGAGGTGTAAGCTAAGCTCACTCCTACCTGAAGGAGTGAGCTGCTGATGTACTACTTCTCCTAAAGCAGAGTAGAGTGTGAGTTCCGCAGCATCACTGCTAGCCGGAATTTCAACATTAAATAAGCCGGCTGTTGGATTAGGATATACCCTAAAATTGAGATTATTTGCTCCGCCCTGAGCTACACTGGAAACCACTACTACATCTATATCACCTTGACTGATATTGGCTATCCTTTCCGGCCACCCGCCACCTGTTGGTACGAGTATGGTTTGATATTGATAAGCATCGTCAGCGATAGGCACATCTTGTGGTATGTATAGTTTTGCAATGATGTCATTTTGACCTGGCATGGCAGTTTGCCGAAACTCCTGATAGGTAGTAAAGGGAGACTGATCTAGCTGAAACCACACCACAATCTCCTGTCCCTCAATGGCACTATAAGAGACATTTATCTCCGCCGTATCTCCTGGACTAACACTTGCTGGCCCCAGGCTGGAAATGATCAATTGACTGTCCTCCCCTAATACAGTGACCTGGAATTGGATGAAATCGGAGAAACTGTTGTCCACTCCCTGTCCGTCTGGTGCTATAAAGGCAAGGTAGCGATATTGAAAAGTACCAGTAGGTACATTCATTGGAATATCTACAGTCACATCAATTGTACCCGCACCTGAACTTACATCCGTAACAACCTGAGTGTACACAGTGAAAGGGGCCTCATTTAACTGGAACCACACAACGATATCCTGATTGTCAGTCGCTATGTAATTGACGGCAACCGTCACTTGATCGCCTGCTGAGACAGCGGTAGGACCATTGACAAACAAAATGGCAGGATCAAGACTAGCTTCCCCTCCGCAATTCGCGGGAGCGCCATTTCCTGGAACTAATGGAGAAAAACCAAATTCTTCCTGATCTGGCAATGCCATAATGGCGCTGGCAACACCGTCATAGGCAGGCTTGGGGGTGTAATTGTCTCCTTCCACTATGGCTGCATCTTCACAGCCAGCAAAAAATTGGTCATCTCTCAAGGTGATCCAATTGTCCTCATCCCTAAGCCCCCATATCAAAACTTCGTGGCAATTGGGTTGAGAAAAAGCCATCTCGCAATAAGCCTGAAATGCCACTTCCTGAAAAGCCTCGTCACGATCATTATTACAAACTCGGATGTCTAACTCTGTAATGGCCACTTCAAGTCCCGCTGAAGCCAAATCCTGTATGGACTCCTCTATCGATGCAATAAAATCAGTATTAAGGACGCCAGTGGAACTTACCATATCTGAAAGTATCAAGTGGGATTGAAAGCCTACCCCATCAATGGGGGCGCCGCAGTCTTTCAGTGCTTTAGCTTTATCTCTCATAAAGCGATTCTTCGAAGCCACGGAGTTATTAAAGGTCTCAATGCCGTAATCATTGATATGGAGGCGGGCCTGAGGTTGTGCTTCCCTTGCCCAAACAAAAATCATTTTGATGTAATTTTCGTAGGTGGCCTCTCCCCAATCGGTCATACTGCCATCATTGGCTCTACGGTACCAGGTACCTCTTCTCCATATGCGTTGTCCATCAGGCGCATCATCGGATATGGCTTCGTTAATTACATCCCATTCATCGACTCGATCACCACAGATTTGACCTAAAGCCAGAATATACTTCCTAGTAAAATCAAATACTTGTTGTCCCGTCCAAGTGGGAGCTACCAGCTTGAGCCAATCCGGTGCTTGATTGAACCAAATCATCGCGTGACCACGCTTACGTAGATCTGCCCAGTCGTCATTACTTAAAAATGCTTCAATTTTATCTGCCGTGAGTGTTGCTCGAAGCTGTTCTACCGTGAGGTTGTGAATATCCGCAGGTTCATCGGCAGGAAGCACGAAGCTCATTTTCATGTAGTTCTCTAATACCACAGCGTTATACTCTTGCCTTAAGTGGGGGTCGGCCAAGCCATTTCTGAAGTTTTCAGGATCATCAAGATGCTCGTTACTAATGAGATTCCCAATATAAACCTTCTTGGGAGCCGCCAATTCTCGCAAGCTGTTTTGCGCTGAAAGCGGATTGTCAATAAGCAAGAGCGCTAGCAGAGAAAGCAATGTCAAGAATACAGGCCTAAGTTTGACGAAAAACTTGTTGTTGGAGCTAGCGCCAAGAGCATTGGGTAACACTATCTCAGCACTTGAATTCATGAGGTTTTTTCTACACATTATTCGTTAATTTTAAAATCATAATATCGGCAAGATGCTCACCATAAGATGGCATCTCTCCAGGGTGCGCTTGAAGAAAACCGACAAAATGAACCTCCCTATGAATATGCTAATTCACGGTAAATTATTGACAGTCTGACCAGGCTTATTTCGCCGATTGCACCAAACTATAACTTAGAATTATGGAATAGCACAAAGGTAAGTATCACCTAGCCTTAATTCAAAAGAAAAAACTGACCATTTATGACATTTTAGCAGTGTGGAGGAGTCCCCTCCAATACCTGAAAGTCATTGGGTCAGCTATGATCATTGGATAGGTCTGAGAAATAGTGCCAAATAGATAGAGAATTCGGCGGGGAACAATTATCCAGGTCCAATCTCTCTTTTTCTCCCGACTCCTTTTCCTGCCCTAATTTTTTTTATCTTTACCGCCTGTCAGAACCAAATAAGCCTACCGAACATTATATTTTTAGTCTTAACTAAAATCACGACACTAGTATGATCAATTTGATCCTCTTTGGCCCTCCAGGCTCAGGAAAGGGCACGCAAGCCGCTAAATTGGTAGAAAAATATGGGCTATTGCATATTTCAACAGGGGATTTGTTCCGATATGAAATAGGAAATAAGACCCCATTAGGGCTGGAGGCAAAGAGTTATATAGACAAAGGAGCTTTGGTGCCAGATGAAGTGACCATAGGTATGCTACGCAATAAAGTAGAAGCAAATCCAGATGTGCAAGGCTACATCTTCGATGGGTTTCCACGTACAACGCCCCAGTCAGAGGCCCTGGATAAACTCCTAGCTGAAAAGGAAGATACAGTATCTCGCTTGGTGATGCTGTCTGTTCCGGATGAGGAAATCGTTAAACGTCTTTTGCTTCGTGGAGAAACCTCCGGACGTGCCGATGACAAAAATGAAAGCGTAATTCGCAATCGTATTCAAGTATATAAAGACAATACGACTCCGGTCTACGATTATTACGATGCCAAGTCAAAGGCTACCTCCATTGATGGAATCGGTGGTATTGAGGAAATATTCGAACGCCTTGCCACAGTAATCGATACCCTTTAGCATAAACTCCTTGCCGCATCTGGTAAGGAAATTGTTAAAACTTAGGCCGCTGATGTACATCAGTGGCCTAAGTCGTTATAAGGGAATAAACATTTACGGATATGAATCGCCAGAAAGAACTACTAAGCATACTACTTGTCTCCTTCCTAGCTTCTATTATGCTAGGTATGTTGGATTATGAAACGGAGTCATTGGTCCACCTCCTTACTAGCGATCCTGGTAATTGGATTGCCCTTTTGCTCTACACGGGCGCTTTTACCTTATTAGGGATAATGCTACTTGGTTTCTTTCGTGGAATCCGGTCATTGGTACGATAATCTTGCTGAATTTGCGGATTTTGTACACCTACCCCTAATCTAAGCTGCATCTTGTCTTAAGTTTACCTGTCTTTCCTGTAACTTGTTCTAGATTAATTATCTATATGGAGGCCTCCAAGGTATCTTCATAAAACAAGATTCACTTCTCAGTGTGAAAAATGGACTCTCCTCTTTCTGGTCTTTAAGAAACTGAACATTAAATGGATCACACATGAGACTGTATGCATGTAGCCTGGTCATCCTTTTCATCGGATTGACACTATTCTCTTGTAAGAAAGAGAATAATCTCGGCGGACAGGAGCCGCCAGCCGATCTTCCCATCGAAGAGCGATTAGAAAATATCATTACTGAAAAGGTAGGCCCCGATAAATTGCTTGGCGTGTCCGTGTCTATCAGAATTGGAGAAGAAGAACGCTGGAAGCTTACCGGTGGCCTTTCGAAACCAGGGGTGCCCGTCCAATCTGATATGAGCTTTGGCATCGCCAGCATTACCAAAACGGTAGTTGCTGCGGCCATTCTTAAACTAGAAGAAGAGGGCCAACTATCCCTAAGTGATTCTATTAGTAAATATCTCACCCTGGATAAACCTCAAATAGATGAGAATGTCACCATCTTCCAGTTATTAAATCACTTCTCAGGAATTAAAAACTACTTTCAAGGAGCAAACCTCTGGTCGAGAGTTGAACAAAATTTAGATACGCCCATTCCCCCTAGGGAATTAGTCGATTTCATTGGAAACCCCGTATTCCCAGTCGGGAGACGATACGAGTATTCCAATTCCAACTATCTACTCCTTGGGCTAATCATAGAAGCCGTATCTGGTCAATCGATCGGTGAATTTTTCCGCTCACGCTTCTGGGAACCTTTACAATTAAATCGGATTTACTTCGCGGATGATGAAGCACCTACGGGTCCGATCGCTACCCCTTGGCGAGATGGGGATGGAGACGGAACACTCGAGGACATCTCTTCAGCATACAAAACGGCTTACCACAGTGTCTTTTGGACTGCAGCTGATGTTTTCTCTACCGCCTCTGACCTTTCTCTATGGGCCTACCATTTGCTGGAAGGTGATGCTTTGTCTCAAGCTTCCAAATCCAAGATGCAGCGTTATGTGGAAATAGATGATCCTATTTTCATCGGCTATGGATTAGGATTACGGAGGGTCCAGATAGCCGGCAGAATCTTATGGGGGCACACGGGTGGAATGCGAGGGTATGGCGGGTACATGTTTTATGATCCCTTGAAGAAGATCACTATTGTTATGCTAAATAATCAAAGTCGCTCAGCGGATGGGCCAATTCTACGTCATGAGTTATTCGAGGAGATGTTTGCGGAAGTCTTGAAGGAGGTACAGTAGAGTTCATCCGGCCTTGAGCATAGCTCCGGTCAAGGGACTTTGTTCTAATCCACTTTGATGACTTAGTAGTCGGAAAATTAATCAGCTTTCTTCCGCTCCCCCTTTGTAGTTTTCTAAAACCTCCCGCATTTTTTCAGGTACGGGCACCGGTCGCATTGATTCTGGATCGACACAAACCTGGGTAAATTCGGACGAAAACACTTTGTCGTCTTTGACAAAGCCATTGAGTGAAAACACAAAGGCACTATTGCGAATTTCTTTCAGTCGTACATGGATCATGAGATCATCATCCCAAACCATAGGTTTTAAAAATTCTACAGAAAACGCACGAGCCGGCGGAGCAATTCCCAATTCAAACATACTTCTCTCAGCAGGTGCATTAAAACAAGCTGAGATGAAGTCAATAAGGGCTTCCACGATGAAATGACCGATTCGAGGGGTATACAGAATGCCACCCGGATCACAATCTCCAAACCGTACCTTTCGATGTACTACAAACGCTTTTTCCATTTTTGTTTGATGTTGTAATTAATGGCTAATCTCGACACTCAATTAACTAGAGCAAATGTAGGATAATTGCTAAAACTGATTCCGTCCTTTAACAAATCATAGGGCAAACGCATCAAATTTTTTAGCCCCTCAAGTACAGGTTAAAACGGGTGGCGATGGCCTGAAAATGCATTGTTCGAAGGATGAGTTTGCATTTTCTAGCGCTTTTGCTTCCCTGTCTACCGCCGGTAGAGTTTTGGGGCAATGCCAAAATGAAGAGCCCCGCCGGCTTGAGGCGAAAGCCAAGCAAAATGCACCGATCATAAAGCATTTTTGCTCAATTCTAGGGCATCGCTTTTTGATGCGTTTGCCCTAAACAAATCACCTCATTTATAGTACAATTCCGAAAATACGTATCTTTGCGCCCTAAAAAGAAGAAAAGCAATGGCGGAGCAGAATTTTGTGGACTATGTGAAGATCAATTGCCGCTCTGGTAATGGAGGAGCCGGTTCAGCCCATTTTATGCGCGATCGGACCAACCCCAAAGGTGGACCTGACGGTGGTGATGGTGGAAGGGGCGGCCATATAATCCTACGTGGTAATCGAAATATTTGGACGCTCTTGACATTAAAATACCGCAAACACGTCAAGGCGAGCCACGGAGGCAATGGTTCCGCCAATCACAGCCATGGGGCCAATGGGGAGGATATTATCCTTGATGTACCCTTAGGAACAGTAGCCAAAGACGCTGAAACCCAGGAGGTACTATTTGAGATCACGGAACACGAAGAGCACAAAGTTTTGGTAGCGGGTGGACGTGGCGGCCTAGGCAACTCTCACTTTAAATCGCCCACCAATCAAGCCCCACGCTATGCCCAACCGGGAGAGACTGGAGAAGAACATTGGCGCATCCTAGAACTCAAAGTTCTAGCGGATGTTGGACTAGTAGGTTTCCCCAATGCCGGAAAATCCACATTCCTCTCCGTGGTGACCGCCGCCAAACCCAAGATCGCCAACTATCCCTTTACTACCTTAAAGCCCAACCTTGGCATTGTACAATATCGAGATGGTCGCTCCTTCGTGATCGCCGACATTCCCGGTATTATCGAAAATGCACATCAGGGAAAAGGCCTGGGTCATCGTTTTCTTCGACATATCGAGCGCAATGCCACGCTCCTATTCATGGTTCCCTGCGATTCTGACGATATCCGAAAGGACTATAACATTCTTCTCAATGAGTTGGCCGCTTACAACCCAGACCTTCTGGACAAACCGCGGGTATTGGCGATTACCAAGTCCGATATGATTGACGAGGAGTTGAGGGAAATGCTAGAGCCGGAATTACCAGAAGGGATTCCCTATCTATTTATATCTTCCGTAGCCCAACAAGGAATAGATGAACTAAAGGATTTGCTTTGGCAAACCGTAAATGAAAATCAGGATTAAGGCAGTAGCCACGGCCTTAGCAAAGATCCTTTTATTCCTCTCTCTCCATCCTATTTTATCATACATCTATCCATCTCTGATGAATGATGGGACTTTTGTATTGGAGTCCCCGCAAGAAACCAACTGGCGGCTCCTTCTGAACCAAGCTCGATTCCAAACTGACACCCATTTAAATGACTGGCGTACGGCCTACCGTTAAAGTCTACAACGGACATGAACCTCTCTTAAAGTTTGGGGTAGGTAAAAGAGAGGCTTGATAATTGCGTTAAAAGGGTAATGTAAAAACCACGTAATAAACTTGAGATGTTTGCCAACTCAAGTCTTCGGATAATAACTTTATGTTGTGATCCAATCATACTATTCAATAAAAGACCAACACCATATGAGAAAAGAACTCCTACTTACACTCTCTCTCCTACTATTTGGCTCAATAGTAGGCGCCCAAGAGCCTACCCAAAACTTTAATTTTGATTTTGAGAAAGCTAAAAGTGAAGAAGGCCTCCCAGATGGATGGATGCAATGGGGCTCCTATCAACTTCTTGTGGATGCAGACAATCCCCATTCCGGCACAAAGGCCGTATTGATCGATGCGGGAGAAGACGGGGGTTCATTTGGCAGTGTAGCGTATAGCATTAAGCCTGAATATGCAGGAGAAAAAATCACCTTAGAAGGCTACATGAAGACCGAAAATGTATCGGAAGGATTTGCGGGCCTCCTCTTGAGAGTAGATGGAGATAGCGGGCCACTCCATTTTGACAATATGCAGAATCAAGGTATTCAAGGCAACAATGATTGGAAAAAATACAGTATCACCTTACCGCTACCAGAAGAAGCTAGACAAATCTTTGTCGCTGGTATATTAGTAGGGAAAGGAAAAGCCTGGTATGACAATTTTAAGGTGCTGATAGATGGTAAAGATATCCGAGGATTAAAACCTGTGGAGAAAGCCATAGCAAAAGCAGCCTTAGATGAAGAATTTGATTATGGTTCAAAGTTCACCTTGGGGTCTGCCAGCGAAGAGCAATTGGAAAAGCTCTACTGGCTAGCCAAGGTTTGGGGCTTCTTGAAATATCACCATCCACAGATTGCAGCAGGTGAGGTCAATTGGGATTACGAGCTATTCCGCATATTACCCGCTATCCTGGAAGAGGGTTTTGATATGGCTTTACTCAACTGGGCGCAACAGTTGGGAGAAGTCGAAATGACGGATACCCCTGATACGGAGATGGAAATAAAGCTACAGCCCTCGACTGAATGGCTAAAACCACAGGGCCTGCTTTCCGAAGCATTGATACAGTACCTAAAAAAGGTCCAATCCGCCCCTCGGGAATCCAACAGTTACTACTTGGCGTTTGCCCCCAACATAGGTAACCCTCAATTCAAAAATGAGAAAGCCTACAAGGATATCGCTTCAACGGATGATGGGTTTCGTCTTCTGTCTCTCTTCCGCTATTGGAATATGATCGAATACTTCTTCCCCTACAAGCACTTAATGGATGAAGATTGGAATACTGTTTTGAAGTCCTCCTTGCCTATTTTTGCGAAAGCAAAAGAACCCCTAGCCTACAAACTGGCCACCTTACAACTCATTGGTAAGATCCAAGACACCCATGCGAATATTTGGATGCAAGATGAGGACCTAAGCCAGTTCCACGGAAAAAATATCGCCCCAATCGAAGTCAATATAATTGAAGGTCAAGCCGTAGTGGTACGCTTCTTTAGTCAAATGCAAGAGGATAGTAAGATCAAAGTTGGAGATATCATTACCCATGTAAATGGCCAAGCCACCAGCAAACTGATTGAAGAAAAGATAACCTATTGCCCCGCCTCCAATCGCCCTACTCAACTCCGAGATGTGGCACGCCGCCTGCTTAGAAGCAATGACGGCCAAATAGAATTAAGCGTCAGTAGTGCAAAGGTCGATTTCAAAGAAAATATTACCTGCGTTCCTACGCAAGAGATCAATTTCTGGAGAAGGGATGTCCCCTCCCACAAAGAACTCGAGGGAGATATTGGCTATATCTATCCCGGTTCCCTGGAGAAAGGAGAGATCAATGATATCATGAAGCAGTTCATGGATAAAAAAGGGATCGTAGTCGATTTGCGCTGCTATCCTTCTGATTTCATTGTTTTCAGTCTAGGAGGGCAACTGATGCCTAAACCCACAGAATTCGTCAAATTCACTTTCGGAAATCTTCAGCAGCCCGGCCAATTCACCTTTGGCACCAACCTCAAAGTAGGAGGCGAAAACACAAACTACTACAAGGGTAAAGTAGCTATTCTCATCAATGAAACCACCCAAAGTCAGGCAGAATATACTACAATGGCCTTGCGCGCGGCTCCAAAAACCCAAGTAATTGGTAGCACCACGGCTGCGGCTGACGGCAATGTTTCTCAGATTATACTACCAGGTGGTATTCGCACGATGATCTCCGGCATTGGCGTCTATTATCCCGATGGAACAGAAACGCAAAGAGTCGGCATAAAACCTGATGTAGAACTGCGGCCTAGCATCGAAGGGATCAGAAAAGGGAAGGATGAATTATTGGAAAAGGCTCAGGAATGGATTCAGCAGTAAGCCTTGGGGATAAATAAGAAGCTCGACATCGCATATGCTCATCAAAAGAGAATGCGGTGTCGAGCTTCTTATTTGCTATTCTGCGATTAACTCAAATGTAGCCTCCTGAACATCACGAGAATTCGTGCCAATGTAAAGGCTAAAAGCCCCTGACTCAGCCTCCCAGCTCTTACTAGCTCCATAAAACCCTAGGTCCTTTGCAGTAATAGAAAATCGCACCACTTCCGTTGTCCCTGGGGCCAACTTGATTCTTCGAAACCCCTTCAATTCCTTAACGGGTCTTGCGATACTGCTCACCTTATCCTGAAGATATAGCTGCACCACTTCCGCGCCTTCCCGCTCTCCTACGTTAGTAAGGCTAATAGAGAGCTGGAGCGTATCGCTCATTCCCATCGTTGGACTACTCAGCATCGGCTTAGCGTATTCGAATTGGGTATAACTTAACCCAAACCCAAATGGAAACCTTGCTTCTCCACTCACTACTTGATCTGTTTTGAAAAACTGTCGATCACCTTCCTGATGATTGTAATAAATGGGGCATTGCGCCACATCACTTGGGAAAGATATCGGTAGTTTCCCTGAAGGATTGTAATCTCCCCACAAGACATCTGCAATCGCCATCCCCGACATATGCCCCAATTGCCAAGCTTCTACAATAGCAGGAATATGATCAGCGGCCCAATTAATAGTCAACGGTCTACCGTTCATCAATACGAGTACAATATTTTTGTTCGCTTCATAAACGGCTTGAAGTAACTCCTCCTGCAATCCCGCCAACCCAATATTCTCCTGCACAGCCGCTTTGCCCGTCTGCCAACAATCTTCCCCTAATGCAAGGACGACCACATCTGCCTGTTTTGCCGCTGCTACTGCTTCGGGAAAGCCGGATCGATCCGATTCATTGAAGGTTAGCTCGCTATTTGGTCCGCGCTTACCTACCGTTAGTCGGCATCCTTGGGCATACAGCAAGCGAGTATTTGAACCTACGGTTTCTCTAAGTCCATTTAACAGGGGAACTCCAGAGTTTGTCCTAGCCCTCGCCCTCAAACTTCCGAGTGGTGTATCCCGATCACGGGCCATTGGGCCAATCACAGCTATGGTTCTTGTTTCCTTTGATAAGGGAAGTAGCCCCCCTTCGTTCTTCAAAAGAACAATCGACTTCTTGGCTATTTCATGCGCAGCCGCTATGTGATCTCGATGCATTAAATCTTGTTTTTCGGCAGCTGGATTGCTATAACGGTAGGGATCATCAAATAAACCCAATTGGAACTTCAGTCTTAAAACCCTTCTGACTGCCTGATCCACCTTCTTTTTAGAGACTGTCCCCTCTCGTACCAAGCTTGCAACTTCATTCACGAAGGCAGCTCCCATATCCACATCATAGCCTGCATTGACTGCTATTTCAGTAGCTTGCTGTCGATCCTTACCCACTCCTTTGCGCACCCATCCCGCAATCATGTTTGGCCCCGACAAGTTTATCCCCTTAAACCCTAGGCGGTCCCTAAGTACTTTTTCTTGCTCCTGAACACTCTCCTGTGCGCTTTTCCCAATAAGCTTTACTGGATGAGACATTAACGCCACAGCGCCAGCCGCCACAGCCCCTTGTAGGGGAGGCCAAATTATATTTTCCAAAACCTGTTCATTGACCGCTACCTGGCTATTGTTTTGGCCCGCCTGTGTATAGCTAATTTCGGGCAAATGCTTAATCGCTGCAGCAATCGTATTTTTTGCTCTTAAGTCCTGCCCTTGTAAGCCTTTCACCCTCGCAACAGCGATCAAACTTGATAGATATGGATCTTCTCCCGCACTTTCCACTACTTGCCCCATTCGTGCATCTCGGAATATATCCACGGTAGCCCCCAATGCCCAATGGACGCCCGCAGAAGCGGCTTCAATCGCCCCTATCCTGGAAGAAAGCTCGATGGCTTCCAAATCCCAACTGGCTGCCTGTGCCAAAGGCATAGGAAACATCGTCTTATATCCATGAATCACTTCATAACCGAAAAGAAGCGGAATCCCCAAACGGCTCTGGTTTACTGCTATTTCTTGAACATTCCTAGTCACGTTCGCTCCACTGACATTTAAGAGGGATCCTACCGATCCATTCTTTATAGCTTCAAGTATCATTAGCGTTTCTCTCCCAGGATTTGGGCTAGCGAAATCCCTGGAACCTCGATATTGGTTCATCTGCCCAATTTTCTCTTCTAAAGTCATCAGCCGCAGGAGAGAATCGATACTTTTTTCAATGGCGGGGTCTAATTGGGCATCTGCCCGGGAAGAGTCGGTCGATTGACAGGCATAAAGTGTCCCCAACAAAAAGAGACCACCAAGAAGGTATTTATACATTGCTATATCATTTGTAGCTATAAAACAAAGCCCTCCTCTTTTGAGGTAGGTGATGAAACGGGCTTCACCATAGCTTCACGTCTTTACTGAAGCCGCAAAGTAGAATAAAAAAGGGCAAAGGAATAATTACTCCTTTACCCTAGACAAAATTTTGTCTTTGTTGTGCAAGCCTGGAAATGACTTGCATCCTTCAGAATATCAGTGGTGATGAAATCTATTGATTTCAGTCGTAAATTACTAAAAGAGTAGGAAACCTGGAAGTTCTGGTCTGGAATTCTAGTAGATCAGGGGTAAAGCGCTATTTCAAACATATAGCATTAAGCTGCTGTCACCAACGCAATTCTAAAAATAAGTTAGGTGTAAAACCAAGAAGGCTCCGATCATAAGCCACCAGAACAGGACGAGTATAATCTTCATTCTCTGGATGAAGGAAGTAGGTCCTACTATAGAAGTTTAGGCGATCCAAGACATTAAAAATGGACCAGCCGATCTTTCCCCGCAGTTTTCTTCGATCGGTAAAATTATAGGCCCCACTAAAATCCACTCTTTGGTAGTCCTGCAAGCGGTGTGCGTTAATCTCACCATATTCAATCTGCGCCTTAAACCCATTCTCTGCCTCATCATCCGGGACGAACCGGCCTCTCTTGGCTTGGGTGTAAGGTAGTCCGCTACCATAGTACCAAGCTACGGCAAAATCCCAATTCCCAAATTGTAGCTGATGAGTCCATTTTAAATTATGCAGTCGGTCATATATGCTGGGGAAAGCCTCATTTCGATTAATCCTATCAAATTTATACTTCGTACGGCCTAATGTATAGGCTAGCCAGCTATCATAGTTTTGCCAACTCTTTTTCAGCAGCAAATCCATTCCCAAAACTCTAGCTTCTCCCCCACTGTACGGATTTTCCCAATCAGCATCAAAATCCAGGCTCAAAGACACAAGTCCGGTGATCCATTTTTTATAAAAATCAACATCTAGCAACCACCCCTGGCTTTTCCAACGCGTACCTAATGTAAACTGTGCCGATGTGACCGCGGGGATGTGTTTCGAACTATCAGCCATGATCCAGAATCGCTCCCCTATCCCAAGATTATTATTTAGAAATACTTGATTGACTACCTGAACATAGCGCCCGATACTAGACTTTATTTCCAACTCCGGGTGGACATAATAAGATAAGCTAAAGCGCGGCTCCCAATTACCCGTATAGCCCCCATCAAAGGTCCCATATCGAAGCCCCCAATCCAAATGTAGTTTCTCAGGAATGGTATAATCATAATCTAAATATAAGGTCTGTGTGGTCCCCTTGAAGGAAATCCGCTCTTGCCGAAATTCAGCATTGATCGGCGACTCCATACTAATATTCAAGTCGACTTCATTCAATACCCCCTGATACCCAAAATTCAGGCGCTGATGTTGATCAATATTGTACGTATTATTCCATTCTATACGTTGCTCACTGATATTATTACTCTGGATGACTTGCAGCCTAACTTGTTCAGGATTTAATCTATTTCGAGTAGAGAAGGCCGTAGAAAACCCTGTGAAAACGAACATAAAATCCGATTTCCAACGGTCATTCCAACGTTGATTCCATTGAGCACTCAAGCCCCAATTCAAGAGGTCTACCTCATACAGCGTATTGAGGTAAAAATTGGGACGATCAAACAGGATTCCATAATCTAGTGCATCTTCCCCCTGATAGAAGCTGATCCGCCCTTCCCCTCCATTTTCATTACGAGTTACCCACTTAAAATTAAAGTCTGAAAAATAGAATTTTGGCGATAATTCTAAATCCGTGAATTGTTTCTGAGCAGGTTCAAACTCTTCTTTTATACTTCCCCTTCCCGCTACCTGATTAAAAAGATTTTGATAAATCTTACTTTCAAACAAGTCTGAAATGGATCGCCGGCCCGCCACCATCAGAGCAGAACGCCCTTTCTGTAGCGGAACTTTCACGTATGCATTGCTGCTAATCAGATTTACACCAATCCCTACTTCCACTGTGTCCAATAACAAAGGAGAAGTGGTAATATCTAGGACACCGGAAACTCTACCTCCATATTCTGCGCTAAAATCTCCTCGATAGACGGCCATTTCATCTACGATAGTGGAGTTAAAGGCGGAAAACATGCCAAAAAAATGGCCTGTGTGATACACCGGAATCCCATCCCACAAAATGAGGTTTTGATCCGGCGTTCCTCCTCTGATATTTAGGTTGCTGGCAGACTCATCCGTCGTGCTAATTCCAGGTAATAGCTGAGCCATGCGCAAGACATCCCGCTCACCCCAACCAGGGATCACTCCCATCTGATCAACATCCATCTCCAGTCCATCTCCTCTACCGGCACCCGACAGAAAGGTAATGGCCTTATCTTTAATTAAGATCTGTTCAAAAGCAAATTCTTGTGGAGGAAGATCCACCGCGGGGCATTCCTTACCTAAAAACTGACGCAAAGGAAGCGATCGCGCTTGATATCCAACGTAACTAAACATCAAGCTATCGTTGGAGGTGAAAGGCCCTTTTATGGAAAACGCCCCGAGGTCATTGCTATACGCTCCTCTTTGTGTCCCTTTCAGCCATACATTGGCAGAAATGAGTGGCAGGCCGCTAAGGCTATCCCGCAAGGCTCCGCAGGCAATAACTACGGCCTCTTTTTTAGCTGGTAACAGGCTCATTTCTTGTGCCTTTGCTCTTCGAATAAGCACATGTTTGCCTCCGACGACTTCAAAAAATAGAGATTGAGGTAAGAGGAGTTGTATCAGGGCCTCCCGCAAGAAAAGATTATCGGATTTTGCTTCTTCCACTAATTTACTTTGCAGTAATTCTTGATCGAAAGCAAAGGTGAGATCGTAGGATTCCTCTAGAAAGTCCAACGCTTGCATTAGCGGTATATTCTCAAAATCAAAAGCAATTTTCGGCCCGTCTTGAGCCGACATTGGCGCGACCCAAAATCCTAGTAGGAGGAAAATAACATGACGTACATTCACTATCATTTTGCGAATATCCTTACACTGGTTTTATCGCTACTAAGCTCGAATTGCAATTCCATCGGATCGCAGATAAACTTTAGAGCTTGCTCCAAATCGTCATTGGGAAAACCTCCTTGGTACACTCTATAACTTTCGTTTTCCCACTTCACCTCCAATTGGTACTGCCGTTCTAGCTCTTCCAAAACCCTAGAGAGTGGTAAGCCTTCACAATCTGTCCATCCTCTAAACCAGCTTGGTGTCGGGGTCAATTGCAGATTAGTGGTGGACAAATTTCCATCCTCCAATAGCACCGTCTTTTGCCCCGCTTCAATTTCCACAGGTTCTTGACTGCCTATAACCCTCACCTTTCCGCTATAGCAAACTACCTCCAATTGATCTCCTCGCGCCCAAACGTTGAAGCTGGTGCCCAAGACGCTCACCTCTCCCGACGACGTCCTTACGGTGAATTCACTCCCTTTCTCCACTTGAAAAAATGCTTCTCCATTTAGTACTACCTCACGCCTTTCACTCCATTGTACCTCATCATAATCCAGCGTACCTACCGCATTCAGTTGATAAGTGGATCCATCTGGCAAACTTCCCTGCAACTGCTCGCCTATTTGCGTAGCAATCAAGGCAGATTCCGGTTGCATCCACCAATAGCCGATAGCGACCAATGCCAATACAGCGGCAGCAGCAGACCACCAAAGGCTTCGCAGAAAGCGTCTCTTGCCCTTGTTCTTCATACCTTGTGATTGCTTGGCAACTACTAGTTTTTCCCAAGCCGCTCCTTCGGAGAAAGCTGGTACTGATAGTTGTTTGGCATCCTCTACAATCTTACGCAGGTCATCATAGTCTGCTCTCGTCTTTAATTCAGCCTCTTCCTTTTGGCTCAATTCGCCATTCAGCCAGCGGGCTAGCAAGGTCTCATCTGGGAATGGTTTGGACATGATTTACGATTATAGTACCTTTTAAATTCACTCTTTGGTTTAATAACGATCATACTAGCTCTTTCCCTACCTGTCCTAAATCAAATCACTTAATTTTCTTAGTTCTATCAGGGCTTTATGCATCCTTTTTTCCACGGCCTTCACGCTTATATCCAGTAAAAGAGCGATCTCCCTATACTTCAAACCTTCCACTCTGTTCAGTAAAAAAACCGTCCTGCTCTTTTCTGGAAGTTCGGCAATGGCTACCTCCAGTCGCTCCCTGAATTCGTTTTCCTCCAACTCTTCCTGCGGGGTAAAGTTCTGCACTGGCTTACCAATGTTCAACCTGAACTTGGCTACCACTTTGCGGTGTTTGATCTCATCTAGGAATAAGTTATTCGCCACCCTGAATAGAAAGGCCTTAGCCTTTTCATAGGAAACCTTTTGGCAAGCGGCCCACATTCGTAAAAAAGCCTCCTGCACTAAATCTTCAGCAAGATCGGGATCTCCGCATTTATAATAGAGGAAATTGCGTAGTGGACGCGCGTAGGCCCAAAACAATTCCTTGAATACAGCTTGTTCACAAATTTGATCTGGCTTTGCCATGGAAATAGATTTCAGCAAAAAAAGTAGGGGAATAATCGTGGCTTTCGGTCAGTACTTCAGCAAAAGGAGCCCCCTTTCAAGACGACCATTCGATCAAAAGCAACAAAACAATTGTCGACATACACTTTTTTTGCTTAGACCACGATTTTTTAAATTCGTTTATTGGCTATCTCACAAAAAGCACCGTATAAGATGTCTAAATGTCCCTCATGAAACAAATTATACGCATACTCATAGTATTTGGGTCTATAAACCTAAGTGCTCAAAATCCCTATTTCCAGCAAGAAGTAAACTATCAAATAAAGGTGAAGCTGGATGATCAACAACATTTACTAGACGGGTATATCACTATAAACTACAAAAACAACTCACCGGATACCTTACAACGGCTTTATTTCCACCTTTGGCCTAATGCTTATCGAAATCAAACCACGGCCTTTGCTCAGCAAATGTTACGACAGGGTAGACAGGATTTCTACTTTGCCAAAGATAGCCAATTGGGTAGCATTTCAAAGATCGACTTCCTAGTAGATGACCAGGAGGTACGTTGGCGCTTATCAAATGAACATCAAGATATCGCCCTGCTCATCTTAAATCAACCTTTAGCTCCAAACCAAAGTATAAAAATAGAGACTCCGTTCCGAGTCAAAATCCCTGACTCTTTTTCACGCCTCGGGCATGTGGATGATGCTTATCAGATTACTCAATGGTATCCCAAGCCAGCAGTCTATGATCGCGAAGGTTGGCATCCAATGCCCTACCTCGACAACGGAGAATTCTATTCAGAATTTGGCTCCTTTGACGTGCAAATCACATTGCCTGACAACTATCTGGTGGGGGCAACCGGTGAACTTGTCAGTGCTGATGAAAAGGAACGCCTAGAAAAAATCAGTCAAGAAACCCGATTGTACCTGGATACTTTCCCCTACCCTTCCCCCTTCATAGAATTTGAACCTAGCCCTGAATCCTCCGAAAAATGGAAAACGATACAATTCAAAGCTGAAGATGTGCATGATTTCGCCTGGTTTGCAGATAAAAGATTTAAGGTATTAGTAGATCAGCTGGAACTTGCAACGGGCCAAAAAATCGAAACCAAGGTTTTCTTTACGAAAAGCGAGGAGGCATATTGGCAGTACGCAATGGACTATATGCAAAGGGCACTGGTATTTTTCTCTGAAAAAGTTGGCGCCTACCCTTATCCCCAAATGACCGTGGTGCAAAGTGCCTTGAGTGCTGGCGGGGGTATGGAGTATCCAATGATCACCGTAATTGATGAGGTGGGCACCGAAACCTATCTCGATGAGGTAATTGCACACGAAGTAGGTCATAATTGGTTTTATGGGGTATTGGCCAGTAATGAGCGTGCACATGCTTGGCTAGATGAAGGTATTACCAGTTACTACGAAAAAAAATACCTAGAGAGCATTGAAGATCTAGAACATGAAACCTCCCGCAAGAAAAGACTCCTTGAGGAATTAGGTGCCCCTAGACGCCCCTACCTTTACAAAGCGCGGACGCGCCGCGATCAAGCCCCCGACACACCTGCTGATCAACTTCGACCTAGCAATTATGCCATGTCTTCCTATACCAAACCGGCTTTAGGGTTTCGGATGCTGGAGGAGTATATGGGCTGTTTTGAATTTGACCAAGCCATGCAAGCCTATTACCAACGGTGGAAATTTAAACATCCTCAACCGGAGGACCTTCGAGCTGTATTGATCCAGCACAACAGGGACTCTTTAGACTGGTTGTTTGATGGAATTCTTGGTAGCACCGAACGTTATGATTATGCCATTAAACGAGTGAAGCGCATCAATGATTCGCTGCAAATTATTGTCAAAAATAAGGGTAAAATTGCCGGGCCAATTGCCATAGGTGGTATTAAAAACAAGGAAGTTGATCGCCTATCTTGGCACGCCCCTACTGGTAAAAAGACGAGTATCAAAATCCCAGATGAAGGTTTTCATAAAATCATACTCGACCCCCTCTTTCTTACGCCTGATCTTAATGGCAAGAATAATTCTTGGGATCTCATGGGCCCAATTCCCCGACTAGAACCGGTGGAATTCCCCATTATGAACATCCATGAAAAAGCCTACAAAAGCAACATCAATTGGGGTCCTTTATATGGCTGGAATGCCTATGATCAATCGATGTTTGGGGCGGCATTTTACAATACTGTATTCCCGCATAGGCCCTTTGAATATGTGCTAGCGCCCTTCTTTGGTTTAGGGAGTTTAGAGCCGTCCATCATGGCCTTGGTTCAATACAATGTTTTTCCTAAATCTGGTCATTTTCAGAAACTTACCTTCGGGGTGCAGGGAAGGAGCTTCAATTTCTTCACGCAAGACGAGGTTGGGTATAGCTTGCGATACAGCAAGTGGTCGCCTTACATCAATATCCACTTCAAGCAAAAAAACCTCTCCTCTTTTAGACACTGGTTGGAGCTACAAGCCTCCGGTTTGTGGCGGGAAAAAGCAGGCTTCAATAATAATGGTCGCTTTTTGGGTACCACTTGGGAAAGGAACACTTTCCTACGAGCTACTTACAAGGGTAAAAATGATCGTGCGGTCCACCCCTTTAGTTATCGCTTGACCTATGAGTTGCTAGAGTTCGATGAGATCACGGGGGTAAACCAATATATTCGAACCAGCCTAGAGACCCAAAACCAATTCACCTTTGGCCCCAACCAGCATCTATACTTTCGCTTTTTTGTGGGTGGTCATCTTCGGAGTCCTGGACGAAATGCTGGTAATATTCGGCCAAGTGCTTTCAACCTAGTCAGTCAAGGGTTTAATGATCTCACCTATCAGGATAGCTATTTTGGAAGAAATGAAGCGAGCGGTTTTTGGTCTCAGCAGATCACGGTACGGGAAGGAGGTTTTAAGACACCTATTCCTGTAGGTTTTCCTTTGGGACGTAGCAATGACTATATCGTCGCTTTCAATTTCAAAACAGATCTTCCCATCCTGAAACGTAGCCCTCTACGCCTAAGGCCCTACTTCGACATTGGCTACTTTCACAATGCTACGCCGACGGGGGAGGCCGATACCTTCCAAGATCAATTATTGTGGAATGGAGGACTAGCCTTGGAGTTATTGGACGGAGTACTTGGCTTCTATTTCCCGCTAGTGAGCTCAACGAACCTAGAGAATAGGTTGGCGGAGCGCGGTAATTTCTTCAATCGAATAAGTTTTGCCTTTGACATCAATCGTGGAGACCCTAGGGATAGATGGCGCCCTTATTAGCACTACCTTTGGAAAAGCAAGATTGTCGGTAGTTCCCATACTTTTATTCGTAACTTCAAGATGATACATCACCAAATATCAATCTATATGTTACGATTCATCGGCTTAGCCCTCGTAGCCCTACTTCTAGGGTGTAAACCTAATACAAGCGAAGAGCTTGTCTCAAGTAGTGCTCCTGCCGCCAAAAAAGTGATCCACAAATTTTCGGAACACGATAATGAGAGAGAGGATCCGTATCACTGGTTAAGTGATAAAACAGATCCGGAGGTCATTGCCCATCTCGAAAAGGAAAATGAGCACACACAAGGTATGCTCGCACATACGAAGGATTTGCAAGAGGAATTATATGGGGAATTGACGGCCCGCATTGAACAAAAATATGAATCACTACCGACGAAAAGGAACGGCTATTGGTATTATATTCGTTATGAAGAAGGCAACGAGTATCCCTTCTATTGTCGGAAAGAAGAAACCCTCGATGCACCGGAAGAAATCATGCTCAATGTCAATGAAATGGCAGAAGGGCATAAGATCTATCGCTTATTCCAATACTTTGTTAGCCCTGATAACAAGAAGATCGCTTTCTTAGTAGATACTTCAGGAGATCGCAGAAACACCCTTTTCTTCAAAGATCTTACAAGCGGTCAAATCCTAGCAGATCAAATTCCCAATTGCTCCTACGGAGGTTCCTGGGCCAACGACAACCAGCATTTTTTCTATACCCAAAATGATAAGACCGTACGATCCTACCTGATCAAGCGCCACCAATTGGGACAGGCCCTAGCTCAGGATCAGCAAATGTACATTGAGCCAGATAGTACCTTCTCCGCAGGTGTACAGCGTTCTACTGATGGGCGATACATCTTTATGGGTTCCGGCAGTACCACTTCTTCAGAATTTTGGTTCCTTCCTGCTGACCAACCGCTGGCTACGCCAAAGATTATTCAGGCTAGAAAAAAAGGATTGGAGTACCAGGTAAATAGCTATACCGGAACCGCCTTCCATATTCAACACAACCACGAAGCTCAAAACTTCAAAATATCGGCAGCTCCTATCGATAATCCAGGGATGGCCAATTGGGAAGATGTCGTACCTCATCAAGAAAATGTGCTCATTAACAACTTCACCATCAAAGAGAAGTTCATCGTTGTGCAACAACGTTCTAATGCACTGGATCAGGTACTGGTCATTAATCGTGCCACCGGCGAAAGATCCTTTGTCGATTTTGGAGAAGAGGTGTACACCGCCAGCATGTACAATCCAACCGATGAATTTAAATCGGATAGCATCCGCTATAACTATACTTCATTAACCACCCCAAGATCCGTGGTAGGCTACAAGCTGAGCACTGGCAGCAAAAAGGTATTGAAGCAGCAAAAAGTAGAAGGAGGCTTTGATGCTAGCAAGTATGAAACAAAGCGCCTATGGGCTACTGCAACTGATGGTACGAAGGTCCCCATTTCTATCGTCTACAATAGAGAAACCTTTCAAAAGGACGGTACGAAAGCTTGTTTGCTCTATGCCTACGGCTCCTACGGCGCCAGTAGTATGCCTTCGTTTCGCTCTAATGTAATCAGCTTACTTGATCGAGGTTTTAGTTATGCGATTGCCCACATCCGAGGAGGGCAAGAAATGGGGAGAGGCTGGTACGACGACGGAAAATTACTCAAGAAGAAAAATACTTTCACGGACTTCATCAACTGCGCAGAATACCTGATCGCAGAAAAATATACCTTCAAAGAAGGTTTGTTTGCCATGGGTGGAAGCGCAGGTGGAATGTTGATGGGAGCTATAACCAATATGAGACCTGATCTGTTCAAAGGTATTATTGCCTACGTACCGTGGATGGATGTCATCACTGATATGACTAATCCAGACCTTCCTTTGACAACCCTTGAGTATCAAGAGTGGGGAGACCCCAATGAAAAGGAGTACTATGACTATATGTTAAGCTGGTCCCCATACGACAATGTTAAGGAAGCTGATTACCCCGCCATCCTCGCTACTGGAGGAGTCAATGACACACAAGTCCCCTATTTCAGCCCGGCTAAATGGGTGCAAAAGGTGAGAGATAGTAATACTGGAGACGAACCTGTCCTATTCAAATGCAATATGGGTGCTGGTCATGCAGGAGCTTCTGGTCGGTTTGAGCGACAAAAAGAAACTGCCTTGGTCTACGCCTTCATGGTGGACCAGGTAGAAAGAAAGGTCAAGAATTAGATCCTATAGTCCTCCAAGGCGAAATGTATGCGTTGTTCTTTTTCCTTCTCCCTGCCTTGGAAGACAATAACATTTTATCATGAGATCGGCGCTGCGGAAACAATCTTCCACAGCGCCGCTCCCTTTTCAATAAAAGCAAACCTTCTTCCTCTATTCCGTCCCCAAGGTACTGGCAGGATTAGCTCGCGCCACTTTCAAGGTTTGCGAACTGATCGCCAGTAGCGCAATACTAATCACCAAGAAAGTTCCCAGGAATAATTCGAGAATGCCGATGGGTGCCCGATAGGCCATCTCCGCAAAAATCACTTTATCGCACAAGTAATAAGTCGCCGGAATAGCAATGAGGCTGGCAATGACAAGTAAACTGATAAAACCCTTACTCAACAATAAGAAAAGGCCTCGTTCTGTAGCGCCCAGTACTTTCCTAATGCTAATTTCCCGAACTCGGGTTTCAGTCGTAAACACCACCATGCCTAACAGTCCAAATGAAGCTATAGAAATGGCTAAGAAAGCTAGAAACCCGATAATCTTAATCATCCCTGTCGTCTCACTATACGCCGACTCAATATCCTCCTCATAGAATCGTGCTCGAAAGGGGTGAATGGGATCTATTTTTTTCCAAGCTGCCTCTAATCGATTCATCGTAACTGAAATATCTGACGAAGCAATCTTCAAATTAAGTACCTCATAATTCGTTGGATCATTCCGAAAGGCAAAATAGCGCATCTTATTCCATAATGTACTATGATAAAAATCCTTAACCACGCCTATGATCTGCATCTTCGTCCCACCGATGGTTAGTTCTTTTCCAATAGCTTCCGCTGCGTTCCCAAGTTTGAATCGTTCTAAAGTTTTCTCATTGATGATTACTTCAGATTCTACCCTATCTTCCGTTGTGGCTGGCCTGAAATTATTACCTGCGATGAGCTGATGTTCATGTAAGTCCAAATAGTTCTCGTCTATGGCATTGTAAAAGATATAGGTGGAATCCAGCGGGTCCTGGTACTTAATGGTGGAGGAATAGGTATCACCAATACTAAGCACCATTTTTGAAGCCGAAATCGCCGTTACATCAGCAAGGGATTCCAGTTCTTGCTTTAGGAGTCCCGGTGAGTTACCCTGCAAGTCGATGTTCAGGATATTTTCGGTCGTAAATCCTAGATCAAAGTTTAAAGCGTATTTGTATTGTTTGTAGATGATGCTCACGGCGATGATAAACGAAATCGATAGAATGTATTGAAAGGTGATCAATCCTTTCCGCACATTCACATGTTTAAACAATCTTAGCTTGCTAATATCTTTAATCACCTTCACCGGATCAATGCGGGAAAAAAATAAGGCCGGGAAAAATCCAGCAAGAAGGCCAATAAGAATAGCAAGTCCGGCAAAGTATAAAAAGATAAGCGGATTGGGTCGCAAGAAAATCCTAGAAAGGAAGTTCGGTTCAATACTGAGAAATCCGGGTCGAATGATCAAAAATACCAAATAAGAGAACAGTAGAGATAGAAAAGCTATCAGGATGGCTTCCATCACGAATTGCAAGAAAACCTGGGACCTGCTTGCTCCTACTACTTTACGAATCCCTACCTCTTTAGAGCGGCGTAAGGCGCGGGCGATGGAGAGATTGGTGTAATTGAAACAAGCTGATAACATCACCACGAGTGCTAAGCCTATCAAGATCCAAATCAATTGGGTTCCAAAGTTAAATCCTATTTGATTGGAAAGATTGCGACTCATTACCACTTCGCTCAAAGCTTGTAAATTGAGCTCTATACTTCTTTTTTCAAACTGTTTATTCTCTTCCAGCGCAATCTGGTCTAATCCGGCTTGTACAGTCGCTAGCTCGGTTTGTTCTGGTAGCACCAGATAAACATAATTCGACCACATATGGAACCAGTGCAGCCAACTTTCATTTTGGGCTGCTTTCATCTTGTTATCCTGAGTAATCATTGACCCCAGCATTTCAAACTTAATATGAGAATTGGGTGGAGGGTCTCTCATTACTGCTGTAATTCGGTACTTATCATCCCCTACGCTTACCTCCTCCCCCACTACTTCGGTCTTGTCAAACAGTCGCTTAGCTGCTGTTTCAGTTAACACAATGGAATAGGGGGCTTCCAATGCAGTCTCCGCATTGCCACTCAAGAGGTCAAAGGAAAAAACACGGAAGAAGTCTTTTGATGCCCACAGTCCGCCAAAAGGAAGGATCTTATCCTCCGTCTGCAAATCTCGGCTGAAATTCCGATTCAGAATAACCAAATCCTCTATTCCGGGCAAGGAAGCTTCAATTCTTTTTCCAGTTAAAATCGAAGTAGATGCATATTCATCAGGATCTTCTCCAGGCTCATGATAGGTGTTTATTACGCGGTAGATTCGGTCATAATTCGCATGAAAATCATCAAAATGCTTTAGTTCTGCTACAAATGTGATGAGGAGTAGACCGACAGACATGCTAATCGCAAGTCCGACAATATTGATGGTAGAAAACAATTTGTTTTTGGCAAGACTTCGGAAGGACGTCTTGAAATAGTTACGAATAATCGTCGGGTAATTCATGGATGATAGGAATTTAGGTGGTCGAACCGTATAGGCTCTAAAAAACTTTATCACATCGATGATGTAAATCAATCGGGCTTTGCGTAGGCCATGCTTGGCTAGGTTACGCCCGAAGAATTCTTGTAAATCACCTTCTAAATCTTCCAACAACTCAGGACGGCAGTACCATTCCAAAAAACGCTGTGCCCATCGGGGAGGGCTCGGTGTCGGGTTTTTTCTCATCAGATCATGCCTTTAAATACGAACTCAGGAATAACACTCCACAATTGGTCTCTTAGTGATTTTGCTCTGACCAAGGC
>JAHQWA010000280.1 GCA_019634045.1 Saprospiraceae bacterium | reverse complement strand
TACGATTTTCAGCTGAACATTCAGGGTTGGATTGTCTATCCACCCAATTTTGACCCCAGTAAGAAATACCCACTGCTAATCGAGAATCATGGCGGCCCGATTTCTAATTATGGCGATCGTTTTTCCCCTGAAATGCAGTTGTATGCCACGGCAGGTTTTGTAGTGCTATATCCCAATCCAAGGGGAAGTACTAGTTATGGTGAATCTTTTGGTAATCTATTGTATCACAATTATCCAGGTGATGATTATCAGGATGTAATGGATGGGGTAGATGCCATGTTGGAGAAGAACTACATTACGGAAGATAGCTTATTTGTGACGGGCGGAAGTGCTGGAGGCATAATGAGTGCATGGATGATTGGTAAGAACAATCGCTTTCGTGCAGCGGCGGTGATCAAGCCCGTAATGAATTGGATTAGCAAAACCCTGACGGCAGATAACTACTACGGCTATGCCTATTCGAGGTACCCAGGCCAACCTTGGGAGAATATGGAAGCCTATTGGAAATTCTCCCCCATTTCTTTGGTGGGTAATATTGAAACGCCAACGCTCGTCATGGTGGGGTCCTCAGATATGCGAACGCCCTTATCCGAATCCAAGCAACTCTATCATGCACTCAAACTGCGAAAGATTGAAACGGCCTTGGTAGAGGTGCCCGGTGCCTTTCACTTCATCGCGAACCGGCCCAGTCAATTAATCACGAAGATTGAGCATATCGTAGCTTGGTTTGATCGATATCGATAAGAACTATACTAGCGTGGATCAAACATCTCTCAACCGTATGGTTGATCCACGCTAGTACTATAGCGCTTGATTATAAGGCACACCACTGACTTCCTCGAAGTCGGGAACGCGGGGTACATATACCTCGAAAATACGGCCCGCTAAGGCTGGTGTTTGTAACGAGAAAATCCAGTAATTTTTGACTTGCTCTGCAGTGGACGCTTCTATGGCCTTCAGCTGAATACTACTTTTGTTTAAATAGAACTTTGCCTTAGCAGATGGGGTGAAAGCCTCAGGAGCTGCTGACAAATCTGCCTGTCCACTGAACAGGAGTTGTAAAAAGGAATCAGCACTGACCTCATCTTTTAGTACGCAATTGAGTAGCTGCCGGAAGATCGTTTTGGTCGGCCGCCACCCTTTCCGGTAGCTGGCCTTTTGTCGCTCGAATTCCATTGGATCAACTTGGATAGCTAGTTCCAGGAGCTCAAATTCTTCTTTGGCGACTTTGTCAATCTGATCTCCAAGAGGAGCTTCATCAGCTGTAAAATATAGGTCGTGCCAGGCAGCTTCAATTCCATCTCCACTTTTACGGCAGTAGGTGATTAGGCGTCGATCCGGATATACTTCTGAAAGCAGTAGGTAGTACCAGAAGTTGTCGAAGTCTAGCTTTGCATCTTTGGGTATTTGTGCAAGTATCTCATCTTCTTCCGCTAAGGTTTGGAAATGGCGTGGAATGTAATGTATGCTCGCAGATTTCAGGAAGCGCCTGCGGGCTGCTTCAGTGCCATCAAACCCTTCCATTTCAAACCAATCTTCCCAAAGAAAGGCGGTCTGAAAAGTGATATCGCTTTCTTGGTTACAGACTCCGTCTGAAAGAGCCAAGTACAGACCATCTCTCCATCCCAAGCCGAAGTCAGTCAAGAATTGTTCTTCTTCCTCAGCCCATTCCCAATGTTTTCCGATGACTAGCTGTTTTGTTTTCAGTCGCTCGCTTACGATTTCATCCAGAGAAGTAGCGAGGGCCAATTCTCTTTTGATCAAGGATTTACAGAATCCGTAGGCACTAGGGCTATTGGCACGGATGTATATGACCAATTGGAAGGGAGAAAAGGTTGGGATGTCCAGGATGAAATGCAGCCATTCCTTTTCGTTTTTCCAGAACCCTGGCGTAAGGCGGTCTTGATCTTTCTCGGGATTTAGTAGACTTAATGTCCCTTTATTAATCCAAATCTTTTGCAAGCGCTGGTTGCGGCTGACGTGCCAAAGGGCGAAGTAGCCAAGACTATTGTTGTAAATGGCTTGCAGTACACCGCTCAGAATCATTTCTATGTTTAGCTGCTGGTTCTCTTTTAGGAGTTGCGTTAACTGTTCTTGGTCCATCTCCCATTGTAGATCTGGTAGGTCAAGCTTTTCGCGTAGAATGCTATTGATTTGATCTTCCCAAAAGGTAGCAGGAGTAAGTTGTTGAGCGATCCAGTTCTGGGCTTCCTGGCTGATGGGGTAAAGGTGTTGAATATAGTGTAGGGTGATTTTTTCCGTTGGAGTGATTTGGCCACCATCTGATACCTCTGCCCAGATTTGTTTTATGGTGACTAGGTCTATCGGCCTATGTTGGGTGAGTTGATCGGTTAGCTCGAGCAATTCACGATCGTATTTGATTCCATTGATGGTTTTATAGTAGGTCATTTGTAGGGTTTTGTGGGCAAGGTAGGTGGAGATTCGGAGCCTCGCCTATAATGTGGAGTGAAAGGGGAGATATGCGGAGTGAGATACCATCGCTGGGTAAGCTAGTGTAGGTTCTCCAAGGAAATCAGCCGCCACTATACGACAAGTGGCGACTGATGGGATTTCACTGGTGGTTTATGCTATGTCCGAAAAGGGCTTAACTCCTTCTTCTTCTGAGTCGAAAATCATTGATTGCATCGGCAATTTCATACCCCAGTCGCAGACCCTCTGAACAATCCATTCTCATATGCACGCCTAGCGGTATTCTGGAAAAGGCATTTTCCGCTGCAAATTCTTCCACCGTAGGGAACGTCCGGGGAGCACCTCGGAATTCGCTTCTGCCTTCGTGAGATCGATCCGTGAAATTCACTTCATTACCTAGGAAATCGATAAACACTCCTCCGGCTGCCGAAGCAAAGCAGGAGTGCCCAGATGGATAGCTGGGGAAGGTTGGGTTAGGCCAGGGAATGAGCCGATATAAGTTGGTCTGAAAGTTGGGGTCGATGAATTCGTGTATGAAGACATTAGGTCGCATGACCATGAATTCGTATTTATATTTCCAGGCAGCCACAGCAGCATCATTGAGTGCAAACCCCACCTTCAAATTCAAATGTAGCGCCTCTTCTAAATTGAGGTCGAATTGATCGATCAACTGTCGAGCAATGGAGACTTGCCTAGCTGGTGGACTAAAGGTCAGGTTTTCCACATCGTCACTCCAAAATTCAGCGATCCACAGATCCTCTCCATCTTCTTTTCTCGCATCATTGTTGCTTTGATAAACCTCTAACATCTGTTGATAATACTCACTGTTGGGATCTTCACTATAGGAAATTGGAGGAATAGCAGTGGTTTGGTCAGGAGAGACCACGAAGGTTCTCACCTTTTCCCAGTAAGGGAACAATGCTCGTTCCGGTTCGGCAGAAAAAGTCCAGTAGCCTTCTCCGGTTGGAGGGACGTAGGAGTGGGGTTGGGGATCCCGCACTTGGGTTTCTCCCTCCGTATCGGTCTGACTATAGGCGATCACGGCCTGCGCCACTTGCTTACCCCAGTTGGTGGAGGCTTCCAAGTCCTGGGGCGAACTGTTGTTACCGTATTCTGTATTGAGATTTGCCTCTAGTTCATCAATTCTACTAGCAAGCCCTGGATCAATATTCAATAGAAAGTGTCGAGTACTTGCCGCATAGCTAGCATTCAAGGCAATTTCCCAGTCAATGCGCTGTGAATTATTCAGTCTTTGAATCTCTAAACCTGGTAGTCGCTCTTCATTTGATTCAAAATCAGGCATGGCAGGCAGCCCGGTTTCATAGGCAGCCAAATGAATATAGGCAATAGCCCGAGCTGATGCATTGGGTCGCATTCCGGCAGCATACCGCTCTAGTTCTAAGAATAAATCCATCCAGGCTAGCGCAATCTCACTTTCTGTATTAACAAGTCGATTGGGGCCTCTTCCATCACGCCCATCTTGATTATCACTACGTAGTTGTTCGGTGCCAGCATCTGCTATGGCGAAGTCTTCGTCCTTGGTGCAGGATTGAAACAATAGAAATAGGAAAGCAAAACAAGTCAATAACCTGATTTGGTGGTATTGCATATAAACTGTTTTAGTTTTTCAAAATAGGATGAAGGGTCACTTTGTACATAGTGACACGCTAAACAATTGGAGCTCCACTAAAAAGAATGGGTACTTGTCTTGCTATAAGGGAAGTTTTTTATTGCATAAGTGCTCAATTCTGATTTTGTACTCGGTTTGTGTGGCTTTTTCTATATTTTTTTTTGATTGGCCCGAATGAAGTGGTGTGACAATAGCAATCGTAAAGTTTCTGGAAGTGTGGTTTTCGGCTAAGTAAGGCTTTTTCTAAGGAAGCCTGCTCGCCATAGGCGCAGCAGCAGAACGGGGGTATCTATTGTCGCATGACTTAAAGGGCGGAATCGCTACTGAAGGAATCCCGCCAGTAGCACCTAGTTACCTATTTGATAGTAATTTTTCCAGTTTTAAGCAAAACCTCCTTAGCCTGATCCGTTAACTGCCAGGTATTGTCGAAGAAACCTTCTGCTTTTACCTGCTCTTTGTCAAAAAGCACATAGTCATCAAACTTCATCAATGCAAATAAGATGGGAGGCGAGGAAAAGCGAACCCAGGGCCCAAGTTCCTTTTTGGAATCTGGGGCATCAAATATCGATAGGCCAGCGTTAATCAGCACGTAGTTGCTATTGCGGGGATACACGTAGGCTAGTCCTAATTCTCCGGTCTCATCATTTAGTTCAATGGGCAATTCGTCACTCAATTGCTGAATAACTGCATTGGTGTTCTTGTCCCCAAAAAGAATAAGATTAGCTTCTTCTAAATCTGACGGTCTTACTTGTTTATCCGTTAAAACCCTAGGGAAGACCATCATCCTACCCATGAACTCACCTCGATAAAAAGACCAATTCGCTGCCTTTTCGGCTACTGCTTTCCGAGCTTGCAACACCTCTTCTGAAGGATTGTCTGCCGTACCATAAACGTATACATGCCGATCCATGATAGCCGCGGTCATGGGCCCTTCCTCTCCTTTGCGCTTGGTGAAGGGGGCTTCCGCATTTGGGCTACCCTTGATCCACCTTTTCCCTTCCTTCATTACTGATATCTTACCTCCTTCCGCTTTGGCCTTGACAGGCATGCCATCGATCGTCAGAAATACGCCCTTGCGAACTGAAAACTTGGGATGATCTGCCAAGTTTAAGGTGAAGCCGAGGAGGTTGGAGGTCTTTATTTCGATTTGATTTTGATCTACGAATTTTGCATCCAGTTTTCCAGTGGTATTTGGCGGAAAGGCGTCAATCTGGACCCAATAGGCTTTGTTGTGCTGGTAAGTGCCAGTGCTGAACTTGACGTGGATGGGGTTGGGATTTCTGATAAACTGATCAAACCAGTCAAAAATTTGACCCCCTTCGTAAGCCTGTACCCAGCTATCGTGTTGTACTCCTGGATACTCTTCGTAGCTTACCCTGATGCCGGCTTGCTTCATATTAGCGACCCACTTTTGCGTGCCCGCAGCCGGAACTACCGGATCCGCCCCCCCTTGGAAGAAACGAACTGGGAAATTATAGGCATTAGCGGCTTTAGCTTCGGTCCCGTCGGGCGGTGCTGGACATACAGGAGCAATCCCTGCCCACATATCCGGATAGCTTAATCCAATCCATAGTGTTCCGCCACCGCCCATGGAGAGACCGCTTAGATACATCTTGTTTTCATCCACTGCGAACCGGGACTTTACGTCGGCAATCATATCCATGACATCCTGTTCGGCAATGCCTTGGTAGCCCATCGTGCCCCTGGCAAAAGGACTAGCCACGATGTAATCTCTATCTTTCCAATCCGGGAAATACCGGGAAGCCTCCACATCCGTTTCCCCTTCCTTGTTACTCTTTCCAAATACCCGCTTTAGGGCGAGGCGGTGATTCGACCCTGCACCGTGCAGCATGACGACAAAGGGATATTTCTGGGTCTCATCGTAATTTCTAGGAAGGTAAATGGCATAAGGCTGTTCCGTGTCATCCACTGCCGAGTAAAAGGAAAGAACCTGCGGACCAGTCGCGTACGATTGCGCCCTTAGACTTAGAGTAGTGCAGAAAGAAAAGAAGCTAAGGTAGATCGCTAAGTTTTTGATAATGAGTCGGTATTTCATCCTGGAATAATATTTTTTGGCTAACTTCAAACTATAGCAAAACAAAACAAAATGAAAGCCAATCAAAAATTAAAGCTCATCTTTTTGTGGGCTGTCAGCCTGTTTTTGGCTTGTGAAAAGGGCCCCTCTCCGGCCCTTCCTCCCCAGGAGTCTATGAATCATTTTCAATTGGAAGAAGGCTTACAGATTGAACTCGTAGCAGCGGAGCCAATGATTGAAGAACCCGTAGCTATAACCTTTGATGCTAAGGGGCAGTTGTGGGTGGTGGAAATGCGGGGTTATATGATGAATATTGATATGGAAGGGGAGGAGCTTCCCAATGGTCGGATTGTGGTGTTATCTGATGAGAATGGGGATGGTCGGATGGATCAGCGGCGTGTCTTTGCGGATAGTTTAGTGATGCCTAGAGCCCTAGCTATTTTGTCAGACGGAGTATTGATTGCGGAGAAAAAGCCGCTTTGGTTTTATGAGGATGTAGATCGTGACGGTACAGCGGATCGCAAAATATTGGTAGATTCTATTTATGGGGAAAGCGGCCTTCCTGAGCATTCTCCCAATGGCCTCTGGCGCGGTATGGACAATTGGTATTACAATGCAAAAGCCACTTCTCGCTACAAAAGAATAAATGGCCAATGGGTTAAGGAAAAGACGGAATTTAGAGGACAATGGGGACTCTCTCATGATGATCAAGGGCGTCTCTTTTACAATTACAATTGGTCCCAATTACATGCAGATCTGGTACCGCCTAATACCTTGTCCCGCAATCCTCACCACGAACCTAGTACGGGAATTGATCATGGCCTTACCATCGATCGTAGAATCTTCCCGATTCGCACTAATCCAGCTATCAATCGCGGCTATATTCCAGGCACACTCAACGAAGAGGGGCGTTTGATTGAATTCACATCTGCTTGTTCTCCATTTGTATACCGAGGCACTGGACTGACTGCAGCCTACCAAGGAAATGCCTTTGTTTGTGAACCCACCGGTAACCTAATTAAGCGAAATGTGGTGCAAAGTAGTGGTTTTCAGTTGACGGCCTATGACCCAAATCCAGGCAGAGAATTCCTTGCTTCTTCCGACGAACGCTTTCGACCAGTGGCCCTCACCGCTGGGCCAGACGGAGCTATGTACGTAGCAGATATGTATCGAGGGATTGTGCAACATGGGGCCTATATGACTCCTTATCTGCGTGAGCAAATATTGGCCCGCAAGCTAGATCGACCGGTGCAGAAAGGCCGGATTTGGCGCATTTCATCCACCGATGCCACCGCTCCCACCGTCATTTCTCTCGCCGATGTAAGTCTAGTAGAATGCGTCTCCTTTCTCGCCCATGAAGATGGCTGGTATCGAGATATGGCCCAGCGGATTTTAGTGGAAGAAAAGTCAACAGAAACGATCCCTCTGATTGAGCAATTAACAACACAAGCAACGTCCTGGCAGGGGCGATTACACGCACTATGGACTTTGGAGGGAATGGGAGAACTCAAGCCAGAAGTGGCTCAGGCCGTTTGGCAAGAAGATCCCAATGATGTACTTAGAGCCCACGCCTTGCGTCTACTTGAACCCTTCCTGAAAAAAGATAAGCGTTTACAGGGGCAGACTGCTAGAGAAATGATTCAGGTAACGGGGGATGCTTCACCTACTCTAAGCTTGCAATTAGCACTAAGCGCTGAAGCCTTAGCTGGCACAGAACAGCTGGAGCTAATCTTGGCGATTATGGATACCCATGGGGAGGAGGCACTGATTAGAGATGCGCTAATGAGTAGCTCATGCAATCGGGAACACCAGTTGCTTGAACATCTGCTGCTGCATCCGGATTGGCAACTAAAGGAAGAAACGAAGGAAATCTTTATAGAATTATTAGCAGCGGCTACTTTTAGAAAAGGTGACGCGGTCGAGGTGCAAAGCATGCTTGATTTCATTAGTAAAGACTTACCACAAATAGATGGGAAATCGAAAGTGATACTTAGTGCGATATCCGTTCAAGCCGGACTTGCTCAGGATCAACCGATTGAGCTAAGGAGAGAGCCCTATTTAACCCGGCAACAAGCCCTGCTTACACCTCGCCTACAAGGCCAAATCACGACACTGGCTAAAGGCCTGAACTGGCCCGGGAAACCGAAGGAGAAAGAGCTGGATGGCGAGGAGGGACTACTGGATCAGGAGGCACTCAAGCAATTTGCGAGTGGGCGCCAGCAATATCTATCCATTTGCGCTGGTTGCCACGGAACAGATGGTCAAGGCCTTAAGCGCTTCGGCCCACCCTTGGTTCAATCAGAATGGGTGCTGGGCGATCCTAGGAAATTATCGCTGATTCTACTACATGGTATGGAAGGGCCACTGGAGGTAAATGGGAAGCGCTATGATGCGCCGGATATATTGCCCGTAATGCCTTCTCATTCGGTGGTAGATGATGCCCATATTGCAGCAATTTTAACCTATATTCGCAACGAATGGGGCCACCAAGCCGGGCCCGTGAAACGGGGCTTGGTGGGCAAGACGAGGGTGCAATCGCAAGGAAAAGTGGTGCCTTGGAAGGCCGAGGAGTTGCAACAGCTGTCCATGGAATAATGAAATGAACTAAAGACTTTAAGCAATACAAAATGGAAGAACCAACATTACCAGGCATTAAATTATTTGACCTTTCCGGACAGGTCGCTATTGTGACTGGCGGCTCCAAAGGATTGGGATTAGCCATGGCCGAAGGCTTGGCCTCCGCTGGCGCCCGTATCATGATCGTAAATCGCAATAAGGCAGAGGGCGAGGCAGCCGCAGCGAAAATTGTAGAGACCTATGGCGTGGCAGCGAAGGCTTATGCGACCAATGTGACAGAACCTGCAGAAACGGAAGCCATGGCACAAGCGACCATGGATGCCTTTGGACGAATCGATATTCTGATCAACAGTGCAGGTATCAATATCCGGGGAGCTATCGATGAATTGACTACCGATGACTTTAACAAGGTAATGGATGTAAACGTCAACGGTACCTGGCTTTGCTCGCGAGCGGTTACCCCTTTTATGAAAGCTCAGCAAGGTGGCAAGATCATAAATATTGCCAGTACCTTAGGATTGGTGGGCTTGGCCAACCGTACGCCTTATACGGCTAGTAAAGGAGCCGTGGTACAGATGACTCGTGCCTTGGGCTTGGAACTGGCTGCCTTTAATATCAACGTCAATGCGATTTGCCCGGGCCCTTTTCTTACCGAAATGAATATCCCAATAGCAGGGACGCCGGAGGCGAAGAAGTTTATTGTCGGTGCTACGGCTTTGGCCCGTTGGGGAGAATTGCCAGAAATACAGGGCGCTGCGATCTTCCTGTCTAGCCCTGCGGCTAGTTACATGGTAGGGTCGATGGTGACAGTTGACGGAGGCTGGACAGCCAAGTAAACGGTCTAAGTACTCAAGTTGTCCAGTTGATGTAAGGCGCTTTTAGGCTAGCACAGATGGGACCTCCTTTCGCATCAGTCAAGCTAATTTTTGCCTGAATAGGACTTTGATCAGCGATGGCTTTGCGGATTTGCTCCCAGGAAAGATCCTGCAGCTTTATCTTGGCCCGCCTGAAGCCTTCATTGCCGATAGGGGTCTTCATGAACCATACTAGGTAAAGAAATTTATCGCCCGTTTTTCCGAATACATATGGGCCGGTGAAGTTCGGGCTCCCATCTTTCCCCTCGCTTACTTTGACTTGGAGCGTGAATGTTTTTTCTTGGGCGGTAGCCGGCGTTTCTTCTAGTATATCCTTTTTGTGTTGGATGCCTAGGAACACAACTGCCCGGCCTTCGAAAGGAAGGCTCGGGAAGTCTGAGCAAATTAGCTCTACGGTGAGTAGTTCTGACATATTACTTCGACTTGAGCTTGATGGCATCTATTAGCGGCTTTGATGCCCTGCTCAAATATACAACGAAGGTTACACTTTTCCCTCCAGAATCAACTAGTCCTATGGTCACTTCTTCATTTTCCACTACAAGCATTTCGACTTCAAAGGGAGCGCCCTGGTGCCATGCCTCTAGCTTTTCTTGATGTTCCTGTTTATTATACTTTTCTTTATACTTACTGCTTATACTTTCAGAAAGAAAAAGCTTCACTTGCTCAGGATCTAAGGCATCAATGGTATTCAAAAAGGATTCAACGCTCAGCCACCTTTTCCCGCCAGGTAACCCCCATTGGCTATCACCTTTAGCGATGTATTCGTAGTCACTGTTTACGACATCATCTTCAAAAGCATTGGGAACGGCTTCAGCCAAGTCGAAACCAAATCCATGAATTAATATTCTTCGTAAGAGATCGATATCCTCCACTCCATCTGCGCTATTGTTGGACGCGAACAGCATGTATTGGTCGGTGTCTAGTTTCCCGAAAGTTACCGCAACAAACCCGAGATCGTTGCCACCCGCAGATCCCACAAGCCCAGCGGTAGGGGGCTCTTGTTCATCTCGAAACTGTTGATACAGTGCCTCCAATTTGGAATTATTCGCTCTCATGTTTTGCAGATATTTTGTACTGCGGTAAAGATCTTCAAGGGTGCCAGCTATTCCCCCGTTTCCAAAAATAGGCATGGGATTTCTGGGCCAGTAGTAAGGGGAATTCTTGACGCCATAGGAGCTGCTGCCATAACCAACGGCTACATCAGCAGCTTTCCATTTTGGACTACTATAGAAATCCGTTTGATCCATTTCAGCTGCTTGGAAAATCTGTTCTTCGCAGAGGTTCTCAAATGTTTTACTCGTCACTTTTTCTAGAATCAGAGCTAGCAGCGTATAGCCTGAGTTGGAGTAACGATAGTCTTCTCCCGGGGCCAATTTAAGCGGCGTCTTAAAAATGATCTCCACCGCTTTATCTCGAGTCATCTGTTGTAAATCCGCAGGTATATTCGGTTCTCCTTCCTCAAGTCCCAAGTCATGGTACGAAGCAAGCCCCGAACGATGCTGAACGAGTTGCGCTATGCTGATGTCCGCCTTATCATCGGGAACATCGGAAAAGAATTCTTTTAAGGTTTGATCAGTCTTCAATCGTCCCGCCAGAACGGCTTGGAAAATTAATGCTTTTGTGTAGTCCTTGACGATGGAACCAAATGGATAAATGGTATTGACGCTATTCTTAACTTCATCCACCTGGTCTGCGAACCCCATTCCTCGATAATATAAGGTACTATCCTTCTCCATGAGTAAGACAGAACCCGAAAGCCCTTGTTCCTCGGCGGAGCTTAGTAATTGCTCTAAATCTCCTAAAGATTTAGTTGTCCTGGTTTTTCGCTGGCAGGTCGTGGCCAATAAAAGCGAAATGGTAGCTAATAAAACAGTCTTGGTCATTTTTCTTTTTTCGGTAAAACTGCCAGACTTTTCCCTTCCCTGCCTAGAAAAAAAGCTCTCAAAAAAGTCTTATTTTGGAGATGATTCGGTTCTTAGCTATTGTCGCACTACCAATACCAAAAACTGCGCTCAATATGATTTGTATTAAGGAAAATTTATTCTTCGATCCAGTACTAGGATTGATCTTGCATTTAAAAGCAGGACAAGAGGAAGCGCCTGTTCACATACAGTTGGATGCCAAACTCGCCGGACTTTTTCATTTATTGCTTTTGCATCAGGGCCAACTCGTTCCTCGCCAAACCTTTGTGGATGAGGTTTGGGAAGGCAATGTTTGGGTAGGGGAGAAGGCACTGACGCGGAACATTAGTCGATTACGATCCTTACTTAGAGCACATCAGATAGATGACTGCTGTCTGATCAAGACCCTTCCAAAAAAGGGATACAGCTTGATGGTTGATGCAGGGACTAAACGATACCCTTTTATTCCTACACTCCGCGAACAGCGAACCAGAACGCTTTGGCTGGGCCTGGTACTTTTGCTAGCCGTTGCCTTGATGTCTTCCATCTTTTCTTTGCAAGTAGAAAATGTAGAGGAACAGCAATTGATTTTGCAAGATCCGAATGGTTCCGTTATCTTGGAAGAGATCGTTACGCAAGACTAGCTACCGCCAGTCTTCTATTTGCTACTGAACCAACTTTAACATGACTGACTCTATTCGCCGAAATGCTATCGGACTAGTATTCCTATTTTGCATACTCCTATTTTCCTGTTCCATTAAAAAGCTGTCGCCATCGGATAGCAAATCCGATCCGCCCAACATTATCCTCATCATGGGGGATGATATTGGCTATTCGGATATCGGTTGCTATGGATCAGAAATACAAACGCCTAATTTGGATCGCCTCGCAGAACGAGGGTTACGTTTCAAGCAATTCTACAATATGGCCAAGTGTAACCCAACTCGGTCCACCTTGATTACTGGCTTATACAAGGGAAATGACCAGGCTATTTCCTTTGTCCCCTTGCTTCGAGATGCCGGGTATTCTGCCGTGATCAGCGGTAAGGAACATTTCGATAAATGGGTGCCCAAGGACTGCTATTTTGCCGAAACCTTTGAAAAGTCATTCACGTTTTGGGCCACGACAGAATATTTCGTTCCGCCAAGTGGCGAATTTCAGCGTCCCTTTTACCTGAATGGAGAGGAGGTAAAACCAGCGGAAATAGAAGCCGAAATTTTACCAAAGTACAAGACCGATTTCATTACGGATTTAGGCCTTAAATGGCTAGATGAAATGCTCGTTAAGGACAAGCCTTTTTTCCTGTTCTTACCTTATCACGTGGCACATTATCCACTGCAAGCTCGGCCAGAAGATATCGCTAAGTATCGCGGGAAATACCGCCAGGGATGGGATGAGATTCGAAAGGAGCGTTTTGAACGAATGAAGGAGATGGGACTGCTAGCAGAAAACGTGACTTTGTCTCCCGCTGGTGATAATACCAATAAATTCAGGGGGAGCAGTCACGATGGTTGGGAAGACATTCGAGCGCAATGGCCTACGTACTATCCTTGGGAAAGTATGACACCAGAAGAACAGGATAAGAAAGATTTGGAAATGGCTGTATTTGCAGCGATGATTGATCGCATGGATCAGAATATTGGTCGAGTGTTAGATCGATTGCAGCAGGCTGGGGAGATGGAGAATACTTTGATTCTCTTTTTCACAGATAATGGATCATGTCCCTTTGATAGTAATGTATCCTTCGATATTCCACCAGGTCCTACGGAATCGTACCGATGCCTTTCTCCACCCTGGGCAAATGTAGGAAATACCCCCTTCCGTTTGTACAAGCAGAATGGGCATGAAGGCGGTGCAAATACCCACTTTATAGCGCACTGGCCCGCCCTGATAGAAGCGGGTCAAATTACCGATCAGATGGGACATGTAGCCGATCTCTTTCCTACCTTTTTGGACTTGGCAGGTATTGAATATCCTACCACTTATCAAGATAAAACTACCTTGCCGTTGGACGGCCATTCTCTTCTCCCCATTTTTCAGGGAAAAACACGCAAGGACACGCCCTTTGTGATTTCTGGGCACACCGAAAGATTCCGGATGTATCGGGAAGGGAAATGGAAGATCGTACGAGAAAATGGCGGAGAATGGGAACTCTATGATATGGAAAAAGATCGGACAGAACTCAACAATTTGGCTAGTAGTCAAGCGGAGAAATTGGCGGAGCTAGTAGCTAATTATGAGGCGACTCGACAGAGATAAAATAGGTATAAGGGTGCCAGTAGTCCAAAGCACTAACCGGCACCCCATAGATAACCTCTATAACTTGATAAATGTATCTTGCAATAGAAGTTGAGCGCCCCTGATTTGCACAAAATAAGTGCCGGTGGGAAGATCTATCATGGGAAGCTCGAATAAGTTGTGTCCTTCCTCTACCTTAACCGATAGAAGCCGAACTATCTTTCCTTGTGTATCCATAATCTTAAGGGAAACTTGTTCCTCCAATAGACTGGATACTCGTAGGTTAATGGCGGTTGTTGTAGGGTTAGGGAATAGATCTAGGTTGTTATTATCCTGATCTAGTCCGGAGAAATTGGTGAAGCTTTGATCCATGGTCAATCCATCCGCATTGCTCGTACAGCTGATCAATTCGCAATTTCCTAAAGTTCCACCCGTACCCAGATAATAGCTTACCCGAGTTTGTGTCACGCAAAGGCTCCTTCTATTCGCAGATAAGCCCGAACTCCAACAGACTTCGACAAAGGTATTATAGAGACCACATCTAATGTCGTATACCTCCACTACAGATTCAACTGTAGTGGCGATTCCATTAGCGTCCGTCACGGTCAATTCGTAAGTTGTCGTCTCTTCTGGACAGACACTGATGGCGCTGGTAGTTTCACCGCTACTCCACTGGAAAGTGTACGGAGCCGTACCACCTTGTACCAATGGCGAAAGCGCTACACAACTTGCTGGTTCATAGCCAATGAAGGCCTCTACACAAGTATTAAGGTCGACTTGCAAAGGAATATCCAGACAAGTTGATTCTCCCGATCCACAAGCATTTTCTGCAGTTACACAAATTACCCCTTCTGTAAAAGTGGCATCTAGTGCAACGGTGATTTGGTTGGATCCCTGTCCGGATAAGATGCTTGAGCCACTTGGGACCGTCCAATAGTAGGTATCCGCACCATTTATGGGGGCAATGGTATAGGTATTGCTTGTTCGCACAATTTCTCGCCCAAGGCTAGACTGTGGCGCTCCTGATAAGGATAAGCCAATGGAGGAAGAAAAATTAGAGTCTCCACAATTGTTTGTACTGCTCACGAATAATGATCCCTCAGAGAATTCACCAAAGTCAAGTACAATAGAAGGAGTTCCTTGTCCACTGACCAGCGTTGCTCCTTCTGGTATTGTCCATTGATAACTACTCGCAGCGGAGACGGCTTCGATGCTATAGACGTTGCCACTACTGTTACAAAGTCCTGCCGTAGGACCGCTAATGGAGCCGGGAGCAGCTGGCGTACCCTGCACAAATAGTTGGCTTGGTGTGATAGAAGGACTTTGTCCACATGCATTCGAGGCGGCTACGACTATATAACCCGTGCTTAATTCATTAAAATCTACTGTGATGCTGGTCGTGCCTTGTCCACTAGTTATGGTGTCTCCTTCTGGCACTGTCCAAACATAATGGGTAGTATTGGGGACCGGGTCAATACTATAGACATTATCTGTAGTTTGACATAGCCCGATGCTTGGGCCAGTGATCGGACCAGGTGAAACAGGTAAGGCTCCGTTTTCTGTTGTTGTGGCATTAGTTGAACCCGTACAGCCATTGGCGTCCGTCACAGTAACGCTATAGGTGTCAACTGTATCCACAATAATAGCGGCACTTGTCTCGCCTGTGGACCATAGATAAGTAGTAAATCCTAGACCGACGTCCAAAGTAGTGGTATTACCTGCACAGAAAGAGAGGTTTCCTGAGATGACAGGCATCGGTGCTTCTAATTCTGTTATGCTTATCGAAGTGCTCCCCGTACATCCATTTTCATCAACTACGGTGACGCCATAATCTCCTCCAGCGTTTACCTCAATCGTCGGGCTGTTACTCCCCGTAGACCACTGATAATTGACAAAGATAGGTTCGACCGCTAGCTCACTGCTATTGCCTGGACAAAAGACCAAATCCCCCACAATCTGTGGATTCGGACTAGGAGTGATCAAGGCGACAGTGCTACTGCTACGCTGACAGCCATTATCATCCGTGACCGTTACGGAATAGGTATCTGGTGTATTAATAGTAATCGTTTGCTGTACGGAGCCGGTAGACCATTGATAGGCGGCAAATCCTGCCCCAGCATCCAATACGCTGCTCTCTCCCTGACAAATGGAGGAGACTCCAGGCAAAGCGATTTCTGGTAGTGGGTAAACGGTGACTTCAACACTGTCCGAATTCACTTGGCCACAGCTCCCTGCTACGGATTGGGTATAAAAATAGATGCCGCTTTCCGTCACGCTAATGGAGGCCGTGCTGTCACCGGTATTCCAGACAATATTCTCTGTTTCGTTAGCAAGCAGTACAATGGAAGAGCCTCCGCAAAATTCCGTGGCCTGGCCATCTTGGATGGTTATTCCGGGTCGAACTTGATTCGGATCCTCAATCGTAATGGCTGAGCTGGATAGACAAGCTGTTCCATCTGTTACGCTGACGGAATAGGTGCCGGGATTAGCAATACTAATGGAGGAAGTCGTTTCCCCCGTCGACCAGTTGTAAGCGCTAAATGAGGAATTCTCCTGTCGCTGCCCGATACTCACCGCATCGATGCCATTGAATCCAGGTACAGCATCCGAAGCTAAAGCGATTCGAATCTGATCCACCATGAAGGCGGTTAACGGGAATTCGATTTCAAGCACTTGTGCGGATGGGTTAGCAGCCGCAGCGGTTGCCGAGTAAACTATTTCGTAGGAACTAGTCCCCGGATTCAACACATAGATGGTGTCAATAGCGCCAGGGTTGAAAGTCTCAAATACTTTGATGAAATTGATCGAACTAGCCACCGGGAAGGACAATTCAATAAATTCTCTTTGATTATCGGCAGTCTGACTAATCCATTGCCCGGGCTGAGCGCCTCCCTCGGGAAAGACGGAAGGTGTTCCTAAGATTTGACTTTCATTGAAAGCTGTATTAGTGAAAAAGGAACTGCTGTTGACTACCCGATTAGCAAAGTGTTCCTCTACTTGACCCACTGTAAGTGTTTCCATTGTCCCAGGGCAGATATTCGTTGCACCGACGATCACTGGCTGGATCGGCGCCGAAAGCACCTCAGCCTTGATCATGAGTCGCCCAGGTAAAGAAACTTGCCGAAGGTCACTGCCATCTAAATTAGCTCGGAAATAGGCGCTATCCTGAATATTCATCGTTTCCCATTGCACCCCTACCGGGAAAACTTCTTCGTCTGGGCTGGCAGTTTGTGCTAAGCCTACATAATAGAAGCTATTGCTTAAAAAGGGTTGATTAGGGAAAAAGAAATTCTGATAATGATCTACTTCCGTTGAGTCGGGGATGAAGACCGCTGAGGAATCTAGCCGTACGCCATTGCCATCCAATACCACGGCATAAAGGGCTTGGTTAGCAGCAGAGGCATCCAAGTAGATCTGCGCGGCGTTTACTCTTCCACAACCATTCATAGCGAGGCGGCTAAGTACTAGGCCGGATTCTTCTCCAAAGCCTGTACTGGTCACCGCAGGCGTATCATCTGGGTAGCCAACGATGGCTTCTGTTACTTCTTGCAACAAAACGGATCGATTGTTACCTAGTATACTTTCGCCCATTTGAGTAGGTATACTTACACAAAGTGAATCCCTACCTAGGGTAGTTGGATTCCAAATATCAAAAGCAATGATAGAGGTGCTGTTGGGACTTAGGCTTATGTTCTGCGTATCGGAAAACCGAAGGCTGCCGTCTTGCTCACTTTTCACCCTGAGTTCAATGGTAGAATTCACCTCTTCTGCACTGTGGTTTTTGACTACAGCCGAAATAGGGCTTGGATTACTGAAGGGCGGAGCTACTTGTCCCAGAGCATGGATGACCTCTACCGAAACAACATCATTCAGTGCTGCAGTGCTAAGAAAGGTTCGCGGCCTCAGGTCTGTTCCAAAAAGTTGTTCTCGATGGCTACTTGCATCAAGTTCATTGGGAGCGACCAAGCTTAAGAGGAGCCGCAAAGAGTCTTGGCCAAAACTTCCGATCACCCGAGTATTGGCCGTTGTGGCTAAGGCATTGTTAGGACTGGCGACGGAATCCGACGCATTGGTGTATTCCCAAGCGATGTAAATGCCCTCTCCGGTATAATTGAAATTTTCAATACCATTTCCGGCGAAAGGAATGTGGAAATCTCCGATGGAATCTGGAAGTAAAACCTCTGCGTTATGCACTAAGG
>JAHQWA010000279.1 GCA_019634045.1 Saprospiraceae bacterium | reverse complement strand
ATTTATTTTAATTCTTAATAGTCTGTTTGTTAGTTACTTGAGAGGCCTTCAAGTCTCTCCCCCCATTCACTCCAACGATATTCACATCCAAGCTAAATTCGGGGAAATTACTCACCCGGTGAGTACTGAGGAGGTGAGTGTCGCAGGTTGAAAATAATAAATAATATTTATACTAATACTTACTAGTCTGCTTATTAGTTGGTTATTTGAGAGACCTTCAAGCCTCTCCCCCCATTCACTCCAATGATATTCCCATCCAAGCTAGATTCGGGGAAATTACTCACCCGGTGAGTACTGAGGCGGTGAGTGTTGCAGGTTGAAAATAATAAATACGATTTATTTTATTATCTACTGGTCTGCTTGTTAATTGGTTATTTGAGCCATCCTGCAAGCCTCTCCCCCCCATTTACTCCAACGATATTCATATCCAAGCTAAATTCGGGAGAATTACTCACCCGGTGAGTACTGAGGCGGTGAGTGAGCAATTACCGCCTCGCCAAGACCATAAAAATAATCCAACCCAAAAAAGTCAATCCAGCAGCGGCTATCAAGGGGAGAGATGTATCAATGGCATTGATATAGCCTGCAATCAAGGGGGGGATCATCTGTCCGAGTGAATTCATGGACTGATTGATTCCCAAGATTTCCCCCTGCCGTTCTGGTCCCGCTTGCGAAGAAATCAAAGACGTCATATTGGGAGAGGTGGTGCCTTGAAATATCGCGACAAAGGGGTTCAAAATGTAGAACCAAACCGCCTCCGAAGGGACCAATAGTACCAAAAGGGCAAGACTCAAGCCCAAAATAGTCACAGATAACAACTGTGTCGACTTAAATCTATTCGATAGCTTCCGCACAATCACGCCTTGCGTAAAGGCTAGCCAGAGCCCAATCCAGCCATACAATAACCCGATGTTCTTTTCTGAATAGCTGAATTCCTGGATGAGGTATACGGAGAAGAACTGTGTGAAGAAGGAAAAGCCCAATGACAGCAGTAGCACCACCATAAAGATATACCTGAGCTTAGGTACCTTAAAAGAAAGCGCGATGTTCTGAAATCCCTTCAGCAAAGTAATACTAGCTACCCTAGATTCCTTTAAGGTTTCTGGGAAAGCGAATTGGACAAAGATCAAATTCAGCAAAGTAAGGATGGCGGTAAACCAAAAGGGCGTGGCATGACTGAAGCCACTATACACCGTTTCATCTGCCAAAATACCTCCGATCGTAGGCCCGAGGATAAAGCCAAGTCCAAAGGCCATTCCCACCAAGCCAAAGTTTTTCGTCTTCGATTCTTCGTCGCTAATATCTGCGATCGAGGAAAGGATAATGGCAATATTACCTCCCATAAATCCTGGAATCATCCGACTAATAAAGAGCAATATCAAATTCTGCTGTAAGATGGCATAAGCAAAGAGCAGGTATCCAATCATCGTTCCCACCAATGACATAGATAAGATCGGCTTTCTCCCGAAACGGTCAGAGATTGTGCCTAGTAGAGGTGCCCCAAAAAACTGCATGAAAGGGAAACAGGCAATCAAGAAGCCATAGGCTACTGACCGATATGTATTGCTTACCTCTACAGCAAAAAAGGAAGAAGTGGGATCAAAAAAGATCACCGGAATAACAGGGATGATAATTCCAACCCCTAACATGTCGATAAATACCGTCAGAAAAATAAGGAAGAGCGGTGATCGTTTACCGCCAGTGTTTTGGGTCATTCCTGAAATTTTGCGCAAGATAGTTTGGTTCTTCGAGAAACCTCCTGTTTAAAGACACTCAAAAATGAAATTCAACGCTATATTGACAGTAAGCGTCAATGGCGCTTATTCATCCCATTTTATGATTGTCCACGAGATTTGTCTAAAAAGGATCTCATTTTTAATGTCCCACCAGATTTGCCGGAGAAGGGATAGTTTTAACATTCAAGTAATGATAGAATGCTTGGCTAAGGTTTTTGTTTCCTTAATTGTCACTCCGCTCCGCAAATAATACGTAAGCCGGCTGAAAAATGGAAAATCTGCTAGGTGAATTAATTAATTCGGTAGCGTGCTAGCTTCAAGTTTACGATATTTGATTCATCACATAATACCTAATAATCGGCGAACCTAACCCAAACCTACCGCCCTAAATACTGCACTGAAGCCCCCCGTCCCATCGGGACTCGCGAGGACGAGGCCAGCTAGGAGGTGCCGTGAGGTACAACATATGACGACGAGAATTCAGCCCTTAAAGAATTATAAAATTCAAATCCAAAAGAAGAATAGCCATGGCACCCGAATCACAAACAACCAAGAGAAGAGAGTTTCTGCAATTATCCCTAGCTTTAGGAGCGGGCCTATGCCTGCCCATTACCGCAAGTGCTAAAGTTATGTTTCCCAACAAAGAAATCCATAAGAGATTAATTCCCGGTACCAAAGAAGCCTTACCCATCATCGGCATGGGCACTTGGCAAACCTTTGATGTCGGAGAAGGCGAGGATCAACGGAGCAACATGCGTAGTATTCTGAAAGCCTTCCACGAAATGGGTGGACGCGTATTGGATTCGTCCCCAATGTACGGCCGCTCCGAAGATGTACTGGGAGATCTCGCCGCCGACCTAAATCTTCTAGGCAAGTTTTTCATGGCTACCAAGGTGTGGACCCAGGGCCGCAGCCGGGGCATCGATCAAATGAATTCCTCTATGTCCAAAATGCGGACCAAACCAATGGATCTCATGCAGGTTCACAACCTCGTCGATGTCCGTACGCATCTAGATACCTTGAGAAAATGGAAAGACGAAGGTAAGATTCGCTATATCGGCTTAACTCACTATGTCGTAAGTGCCCACGATGACCTAGAGCGTCTCATCAAATCCGAAAAAGACCTCGACTTTATCCAAATCAACTTCTCCATTGGCACTCGCAATGCCGCCCAACGCCTCCTACCCGCCGCCCAAGATCATGGCGTCGGTGTATTGATCAATCGTCCTTATGAAGGGGGAAGCCTATTTCGAAAGGTGAAGGGCAAAGCACTTCCGGGCTGGGCCAAAGAAGGGGACATTAATTCCTGGGGCCAATATTTCCTCAAGTACATCGTCTCCCACGAATCCATCACAGCCGCCATTCCCGCCACTACCAAATTGCACCATCTGAAAGATAATATGGGAGCTGCCTACGGTCGATTACCCGATGTTAAAACTAGAAAGGAAATGGTCACCTATTTAGAAAGTTTGTGAGTGGTAGGGGGTAATGGCCCTTTAGGTAGCTCTTTTTCTTATAATTTGTCTTCAGCGCTCTCTTTTCCTAGCTAAACCTGCTTGGTGACAGCCAGGAAGAGACAAGAATCCCGGTTTTATTCATTTCTAAACGCTACGTCTTAGCCCAATATCCTGGCCGGCAGAATTGCGAGAAAGTGCAGCTTTTCAAGCGTTGAATTTCGTTTTTTAGTGGTGCATCTCAAGCTCGATATTAGGGATGGTCAAACAGAATACCGTCCTTAACGGATATTGAACTGAGCCTACACTAAAATGAATAAGATCGAAGATGGCTTAATCTCCCCCTTTCTAGTATGGCTGTTGGACCTTAATGAAGAGAAACCCTTGAAGTTTAACTCATCGGCGCCTTGGTGCAAGTCGCGCTCCCTATCCGAAGTTGTCCCCCTAAGAACGTCAGCAAACAAGCCTAGCCCTTTGGCCTTGCTTGTTATTCTTTACCAAACAAAATAGCCCGGCATAAAATACTATGCCTTAGCTGGCTCCCCGTCTTCGAAAGGCCGAAGGCGTAGCCCCCATCCGCCGCTTAAAATGCTGGTTGAAAACAGAAACTGAGTTGAAGCCCGCCTCTAGGGCGATGCCTGATATGCTGTAATGATCATAGCTGGAATCATGCAATAACTGAGCAGCATAGTCCACACGATGTTGGTTGAGCAAGGAAGAAAAATTGGTTTGCAGGTGTTGATTGAGGACCCAGGAGATGAGGTGAGAGGGAATATCAACATCTTTGGAGAATTCCTTTAGGCTATAGCCTCCTTTTAGGAAGGGTTGTTTCTCCCGCATATAGGTAAACATCTTTTGTTGGTGTACCTCTACTTCTACGGTCGCCGCCTTGAGGTTTTGGTATTTCTCTTTCTTAGTGGAGGAAGGTTTATGGGTAATATCCTCATAGCTACGCCAGGCAGATACGCTCAAGGGAAACAAGGCAATAGCATAGATGACCGGTGCCTGAGAATAGGGTAGGAGGCCCAGAAAGTAGTTGGCAACGTAGGCTACAAAAAAACAACTCATCACTAGCGTAAGACTGTAGAACCAGCGTTTTTGCCCAATATTTAGTTGTTGCTCCCGAATTCCATACCTCCACAAAAGGAAGAGGGCATAAGCCCAGTACCCAAGGCTAATGCTTAACAAGCTATAATACCCACCCCGGTACCAAAATCCTTCGAGACTTAAACTTTGCGCTCCTACCAAAATCATAGCCGGAAGAACAAAATGCCCCAACCAGGGCCACCGGAAACTTCTTTTCCCCAGGGTGGTCTGTAAATAGAGTATCCACAAGGGCCCAGATGCTAAATGAGCGGCAAATCCAATATTGACCCAAAGTAAGGGCATAGTATCTCCCGTCTCGATGTACCAAGCTGATTTAAATAAACGGAGCCCAACCAAGAGCATGAGTAGGGCGAAGAGGCGATGTCCTAGGAGATCACCTTTTTTCAAGAGTAGAAAAGAACTACCCAAGATAAGACATTGGATGCCACCCGTTAGCGAAATGGCCAGCGTCCAGAATTCGGCGGTGAAGAGCATAACAGTGGGTTATTTACGTCAGCAAGATACGGGTTTTTGGTAGGCGTCATTGGAGGCTATGCAAAGAATATGACAAAAAGTGGATTGACTTAAGAGCTAGAAACCTTTATCTGTTGTAAGAGCATATTGCTTTTCAAGCCACTTTTAATACTCGTTAAAACCTAAATAATATGTAAGGGGCAACGTTTTTAAAGTAGCTAGGCTTTTGAATTATGAAAACTAAAACACCTATGTCTAAAACCCAGTATTACCTCTTATTCGCATTTCTAGTATTTCCAATCCATACATTTTCGCAACAATTTGGGATAAAGGCGGGCGGCAATCACTCCTTTATGGATGAAAGTCGGTTTCCACTCTTAGAAGTAGATCAGTTTATTGCCAAAGGGGGATGGCATATTGGATTGTACGGCGAAATTCCTTTGGAAGGGAATTTTGGTATTCAAATAGAAGCCTTGTACAACCGCAAAGGGGTAGGGATTGCCCTCCTCGATGGAAGCAGTGTGAACGCCAATTATGAATATTTTGATTGGCCCATTCTCATATATCAGGAATGGCGTGGCTTTCAATTCCAAATCGGAGCGGCAGCCGGCCTCATTATGAATCATTACCTCTATGATCGAGAGTTAGGAACCAGATCGGAATTTGATGCTGGAGATTGGGTAAGGGAATTTGATATTACGGCCTTGGGCGGAGTGGAGTATCAGCAAGGACGATTCCAGCTAGGAATTCGGTATGAAGTAGCCTTGTCTCAGACGTCTAAGAATATTATGGTAAGGCAAGGAACAAATACGATTATCGGCTTCGGCAATGGTGGGTATCATCGCAATTTGATGGTAAGTCTAGGTTATGCTTTGATAGGAGAAGAGTAAAGTCTGTTGAAAACATACTTCTTAGATCTATTAACTACGAAAACTAAAACCTGAATGAGAAATCATCCGATCTCCCATTGTATTATTCTTTTATTTCTTTTTGGCGGTCTACCCACACAGGCTCAAAAACTAGGTCTGGAAGGAGGTTTTAATACTTCCAATATGGTTTTCGATGCAGCGTTTGAAGGTATTTTTGACTTCGAAGTGAAAACCAATTTTCAAATTGGCCTCTGGGGGGAAATACCGATTGGCGAAAGCTGGGGACTCCGACCCAGCTTACTGTATCTGAGAAGGGGCGCACAGAATCAACCCAATAGCAGCGCAGGTCAAACAGTAAACGTTAACTATGATTATCTAGATATTCCATTGCTGGTGTACCTGGGACGTGGCACGGTACAATTTAGGCTCGGAGGAGCTGTCGGGATTCCAGTAGATCATTTCCTTTATGACACAGCAAACGATCGCCGCTTAGAAGGGAATCTCATAGATGATTTTTGGGATACTGGCGTCAACTTTAGTTTGATGGGCGGATTTGCCTTGCAGTTTCAACGATTCCATGTCTCCATCCAATATCAACATGGGATTACGCCCACTATAAAAGATATTGTTTTTACCGATGTAAATGGAGAACCGATCAAAGAAGAAAATGGCGGTGAACATCGCAATGTACTGATCAGCCTTGGGTATACTTTGTGGGGAAAATAGGGGGCGGCTTCGCATCTTTTAGGGGCGTTGGTTATCGGTCGGTAGTTTGTGGGGCGACAGTCGATAGATGGTCTCACTGTCTTCTGCTGGGTTGAAGTTTCAAACCATCGATAAAATACCAGTATAAGACAGACCATCGACCATCCAACCATGGACCGGCAGAAAGGCGAATAACCCCATCGACCTGTCTTATACCATCGACCGTTCGACCATCGACGGTCCAACCAATGATTCAAAAAGCATGACTGATTTGGGGCCATGATCGGTAGTCGATAGTTTTAGGCATGTACAAGGCGGTAAGAT
>JAHQWA010000278.1 GCA_019634045.1 Saprospiraceae bacterium | reverse complement strand
TCAAGGCTCACACTTAATATTTTAGTACTCTACTAAAATGTATCGTTATTACATTGGTGGCTGCGGAATGCCGGTAGATACGCAACCCTTCATCAATCCCAAGTGCCATAAGAGCAAAGCGAAAGATTGGTATCGTGTTGATATCTCAATCCGAGGAGAATAGCTCATTTGGATCAGCGCATCCTGATTGAAAATCGAGGGGTTCGGGAGCCTGTCTAGCTGGTGCAGCCAGATAGATTCGAGTCTCTCACCGCCCACCAAAGGTCTCCAAAACGGAGGCCTTTTTTGTTTCCGTCTTTTCAATTTCCCCAATAGATTATACGGGAAGCTCCCCCTTACCTGCAAGTTAAAATAGGGACTGCTGTTCACCGTGGAATTTATCACTTCCTGTTCGCATAAAGACATTCCTCTTATCCCCGCCCCATATAAGGCATCCCACTAGCGAGTATCGTGACAAAAGGCATGTTTACGGAAAGGGGGAGCTGAGCCATATGTAAAACAGCATCCGCTACGTGTTGGACATCCATAGTTGGTTCAATAGCAACGGAGCCATCGGCTTGAGGTACCCCAGTGGGCATCTTCGCTGCCATTGGAGTTAGCGCATTACCAATATCTATCTGACTGCAAACGATCCCGTATTTTCTACCATCGAGGGCGATTGACTTGGTAAGGCCGCTGATGGCGTGCTTGCTAGCGGTATAGGCTGCGGAATTCGGCCTGGGTGTATGCGCTGATATGGAGCCATTATTAATAATGCGACCCCCTTGCGGGTTTTGCTTTTTCATGAGTTGATAAGCAGCTTGGGCGCAGAGAAAGCTTCCGGTAAGATTAGTCGAGATGACTTGATTCCATTGGTCCCAACTAATATCCTCAAATTGTACGCTTGGGATGTTGGTGCCGGCATTATTGAAGAGGACGTCGAGGCGACCAAACTTCGAGGCGACTGTAGAAAAGAGAGATAAAACTGAGGCGGGATTGGAGACATCCGCGACGATACAGCTACCATGATCCGCAGCGGAGCCTGCCTCTGCTAACGTTTGCTCTAGTTTTTCAACATTGCGGCCACAGAGCACGACCTGAAAATTATTTTGCAAAAGGGTAAGGGTCGTGGTTTTGCCGATGCCGGAGCCGGCTCCGGTGATGAGGGCTATTTTTTTCATACTCCCAATTTGCACATTTCCGAATGAAGACTGAAAAAATGCCAGCCAAATGTACCGACTATTGTTAGTGGATATCGGACTTAACTGAAAACACATCCGAAGTTAGATTCAAGCAACTCGAGCCTAGCTTCGGATGTTTGGCCACACTATTTTGTTAGCCACCAGCCTAGCCAGGCCCCTGTAATACCCCATTGAACTACGGCATCGATCAAATCGGGGATAGAATTGGTTTCAAACCAAACGCTATCAAGGTAATTGATCGTGAAATAGCCAATCAAGCCAACGGCTAAGGAAGCGAGCACTGAGGTCTGAAAGGTTAAATTAGCCATCTTCATTAGTAACCAAGCCAATAGGAAGGCAGATACGAAGTCAATTATAAAACCTCTGAACATATTCATGCCCATATTATTGGAAAGAGAATCGTGGTAGGAAACCATGGCCCAGGGTTTGCCCATTCTTTCATTCATAAGTGCTTCTTCTTCTTCCATAGATGCCCCAATTTCTGCACGGGGAATGAAGTATGTTCCTTCCTCTAGGTTTTCTTCCAGTACTTTTATGATAGCATCTTGGTTAGGCGTATAGCCCATCTGGCTATTGTGTATACCGAGCAGTGCAAAGGAGAGGAATTGCCATACGAAGAGAATTAGCGCACCTACTAAGGCGCCAATGAGTAGTTTTTTCATGATAAAAGTGGTTTGATAGATGGTTTAGAAATTATTTGTTTCTAAAATTAAACAAAAAAATGTAAAAACCTAGCCTTGTACTTATGTTTGTTTTATCATGATATATTGGAGCTGTTACTAGCCAATACTTAATTTTTTGGAATTGGTTGCATTCTATGGATTGATCTTTAAACTCTTGCTTTACTATTATCTTTGCGGATCAGAATTAACAAAACGAATATGCCAAACCGACTCACCAGCCTAGTCCTTTGCTTTTTTGGACTGTTACTGCTAACGCATTGCACCACTGAACCTACACCTGACACTACTCCCACTTTAGACCCATTGACTTTTGTTGATCCCTTTATTGGGACAGGGTTCCATGGGCATACCTTTCCTGGCCCTACGCTCCCCTATGGTATGGTTCAGCTTAGCCCTGATACGCGCCTACCGGGTTGGGATGCCTCTAGTGGGTATCATTACTCAGATTCTACCATTTACGGTTTTTCTCATACACATTTAAGTGGTACTGGAATCGGAGATATGGGGGATATCCTTTTTTTACCTTATACCGGAGAGGATACGGCAGAGTTACTGGCTTTTTTTAATAAAGACTCAGAAAAAGCATCGGCGGGTTATTACCAAGTAGAGTTAGAAAACTTTGGTATCAAAGCCGAGCTGACCTCTACCCTCAGAACAGGCATGCATCGCTATACTTATCCAGCGGGGAAAGACAAAAAACTCTCTATAGACTTAGGGCATATCTTACAAGCTAACTGGGGGCATAAAAGCCTAGAAGGAGCGATCGAAGTCGTAGATCAACATACCCTAAAAGGCTACCGGATCTCTAGCGGATGGGCGCACGACCACCCTGTTTATTTCTACGCACAGTTTTCTACCCCTTTTGAAATAGTGCAGGCGAAGGATGGTCAAAAAGCATTGGATGTAGATAAGCTGTCAGGTCAAGCGCTGCAAGTAGCATTACTTTTTCCAGATGTAAGTGTTGAAGAAGTTTTGGTAAAGGTGGGCGTTTCATCGGTTGATGAGCAAGGGGCCAAAAAGAATGTAGCGGAAGAAAACCCTGATTGGGATTTTGCAGAGATACGGAAGCAGGCAGAAGATACTTGGCGTACTGCCCTGTCCAAAATAGAGGTGAGTAGCCGGGAAGAGAAGGTGTTAAAAAATTTCTACACTGCTCTTTATCACTCTATGGTGGCTCCGATGGTGGCGCAGGACGTAGACGGACGATATCGCGGTATGGATAAAGCCATTCATCAAGCACCTTCGGGTTTTACCAACTATACCGTCTTCTCATTGTGGGATACCTTTAGAGCGTTACACCCTTTAATGACGATTATTGATCAGGAGAAAACCGAGGAATGGGTTGCGGCCCTCTTGAAAAAGTATGAAGAGGGAGGTGTGCTACCTAAATGGCCTTTGGCGAGCAACTATACAGGCACGATGGTGGGTTACCCTGCCGCTGCAATGATTGCTGATGCAATAGCGAAGGATATTGATGGCATCGATGTGGATGGAGCTTTGGCGGCGACTGTATATAGTTCAGAATATCATCCGGAGACCATCGCCAAGATGGTAGAACCACGTGCGCAGCAATTGATGCCCAGGCACTTAGATTTTATTGACAGACTTGGATATGTTCCGGCAGATTCGATGCGTCTATCTGTATCTTATGGTTTGGAGTGCGCTTACTATGATTTTTGCATTTCTAGGATTGCCTTGAAAGCTGGAAATACCGACCTCGCTGAAAAATTTGCGCGCCGAAGCCTTTACTACCAAAACTACTTCGATCCAAACTGGGGCTTTATGCGGGGTAAACTGGCGAATGGAGCATGGCAAGAACCCTTCAATCCCAATTATTCGGATCACGAAATTAGCCCCTATGTAGAAGGCAATGCCTGGCAATGGTCTTGGTTTGTGCCACATGACGTTAGTGGGTTTACAGGGCTATTTGGTTCTAAAGAGCGCTTTATTGCGCAATTGGATTCCTTGTTTACCACCAGCTCTGATATTGAGGGGGAGAATGCTTCTGCCGACATCACTGGTTTGATTGGACAATATGCGCATGGGAATGAACCCAGTCATCATGTTATTCACTTTTATAATTACCTGGGAGAACCTTTCAAAGCGCAGGAGCGAATTGATGAGGTGCTACAGACCTTATATGCGCCAACTCCTGCAGGAATTTCTGGCAATGAAGATTGTGGGGCCATGTCAGCCTGGTACGTTTTGAATGCCTTAGGTTTTTACCAAGTGTGCCCAGGCAAGCCAGAGTATTCTATTGGGCGACCCATGGTAGATCAGGCGATCATCCGATTGGAAAATGGGAAAACCTTCGAGATTCGTGTACAGAATAATAGCCCTGAAAACCTCTATGTTGCTCAGGTGAAATTGAACGGAGTGGTGCTCCATCAACCCTTCTTTGACCATTCAACCTTAATGAACGGGGGTGTTTTAGAATTCCAAATGACAGATCAAATTCCAACCACCCAAGGGAACTAAAGAGGCCGGGATTTAGTTATAATGGTAACAATTAAAAGGAGCTTTTTTAGCTCCTCGTTCGCTTCTAAGTAACAACAAATGCTCAATACGATACGGCGCTCAAGCCTGTAAGTAACACATCTTACGACGCTCTTTTATAGCTGTGGACTTATGTCACTGACCACCCAGCTGAGTAATGAATTAGCATTACTTCGGCTAGCTATTCTTTTCCATTTATGCTTAAACATCCTTTAAAATCCTATCGTATGACAGAAACGCGTAGACTCAAAAATGTGGCTAAAAATTGGCAAATTCTAGTACAGTGTTTGTCTCTTCTGAGCCAAGAATCAATTTCTGATATTCAAAGTGGTAAGATAGATAAGCCACATTTATTGCAACTATTGCAATTGATCATTAAGCATGCAGGCAAAATGCGTGCAGATGTTCATTTACTACAGTTGAGTGAAACCATAAAGACTCAAAAGGACATTGAAGATCTAATCCAGAAAATATCTGCCGACAAGACTACCGCAGATTAATTACCATAAAAATCAAGGAATTCCATTTTAGCAAAACAATCTGTGGCCTTTTCTTATTCCTTTAGAAGAACCATTTTCTTATAGGTAGAACTATAAAGTCAGCCGATATTGATTATTTTGGCTGACTTAAAGGAACACACTCCATGTTATACGACAATCACGGCAGGATTATCAACTATGTACGGCTTGCAGTAACAGACCGTTGCAACTTGCGATGCTTCTATTGCATGCCGGAGGAAGGCATTGACTATATACCCAGAAAGGAACTACTGTCTTATGAAGAGATGGAAAGGGTTATCGGTCTGCTCGCTAGTATGGGAATTTCGAAATTGCGAATTACCGGGGGCGAGCCTTTTGTGCGGAAAGGCATGTTGGAATTTATGCAGCGCTTAAGCGATATCGAAGGGATTGAACAGATGCACTTAACCACGAATGGGACGCTTTCAGCTGGAATGGTACCAGATCTAAAGCGCATCGGGTTTAAGTCCATCAACTTAAGCATGGATACCTTGGATAAAGAACGTTTTTTCCAAATCACACGTCGGGATTACTTTGATACGGTTTGGCAGACATTCGAAGAACTTGTGGAAGGAGGAATTACGACCAAGATCAATGCCGTCGTAATGGAAGGAAAGAATATTGATGACCTTATCCCGATGGCAGAACTGACTAAGAAATATCCAGTAAATGTTCGATTTATTGAGGAAATGCCATTCAATGGAGAAGGGAGCCACTATCCTACTTTGGAATGGAATTCACGGAAGATCGTATCCTTTCTAAAAGAGCATTATCCGGATTTGGAAAAGATTCCAGATCCCAAGCATTCCACCTCCGCCAATTATAAGGTTCCCGGGTATCAAGGTTCTATCGGCGTGATTGCCGCTTTTAGCAGATCTTTCTGCGGTTCTTGTAATCGAATCCGTTTGACTCCTCAAGGGATGTTAAAGACCTGTCTGTATGATAATGGAGTATTTAATATTAAGGACTTTATCCGGAACGGAGCCACAGATGAGGAACTCAAAGGTGCCTTCTTATCCGCTTTGGGCAATCGGGCGAAGGATGGTTTTGAGGCAGAAAAGCAGCGAGGTTTTGATCGCCCTGTAACAGAATCTATGTCTACGATCGGAGGATAAATCTTCACAGGAAAAAAGCATTTGATGATAAGTGTAAAAGAAGCGACTGAGATCATTTTACAGCATAGTAAAGATTATGGTGTGGAAGAGGTGCCATTGGTCGAAGCTATTGGCCGAATTTTGAGAGAAGATCTAATCGCAGATCGAGAATTCCCGCCCTATGATCGCGTGACGATGGATGGCATTGCCATAAAATATGCCACTTATGCTAAAGGTCAGCGGCAATTCCCCATTGGAGGAGTGATAGCGGCGGGAGACCCAGAGGGTGAACTAAGGGAGGAAAGCCATTGTGTTGAGATAATGACTGGAGCGGTACTGCCGAGCGGGGCTGATATTGTGATTCGGTATGAAGACCTGGAAATAAAAGATGGAGTCGCTACCATAATGACAGAAGCAATTAAGTCGAGCCAGAATGTCCACCGCAAAGGAACCGATCGCCCCATAGGAAGCAGAATAGTGACCCAAGGTCAATTGATCTCTCCAGGAGAGGTCGGAGTAGCAGCAACCATAGGAAAACCGAACTTGCGCGTGGCAAAGCTGCCGAAGACAGCTATTATTTCTACTGGAGATGAACTGGTGGATGTTTTTGAGAAACCTTTACCGCATCAAATTCGCCGCTCCAATGTCTACCGCCTACGTGCTTCCTTAAAGCCTTATCACATAGAAGCAGATGCTTATCATTTAGTCGATGATCAAGCCGTGATCGAACAGAAGGTGAGTCACTTGTTGGGGGAGTATGATATACTGATGTTAAGTGGTGGCGTATCGAAAGGGAAGTTTGATTTTATTCCGGCTGCATTGGAAGCTTTAGGGGTGAAAAAGCTATTTCACAAGATCAAACAGCGGCCAGGAAAACCTTTTTGGTTTGGTAAAGCCCCTAATGGAAGTTTGGTGTTTGCCTTACCTGGCAATCCGGTTTCTTCCTTCATGTGTACACAGCGCTATTTCTTTCCCTGGTTGAGAAATAGCTTGGGCTTAGATCCTTTGAAGGTTCCGACCGCTCGCCTACAGAAAAACGTGACTTTCACGCCAGATCTCACCTACCTTTGTCAAGTAGCAGTTAGTTATGATCAGGAAGGACGCGTACTAGCGACTCCCGTAGAAGGACATGGGTCCGGTGACCTTGCTAATTTGGTAGACGCGGATGCTTTTATGGAATTACCACAAGGACGTGATGTGTTTGAGGCTGGAGAATGCCACCCCATTTTCTTTTATCGATAGTTTTTTTGCTAAAAAATAGCTTTCTCTGACCTATACCAAAACCTCATGTCAAAACTTTTCAGAAGAGTTAGGATGGATCAAATTGGTGGGAACCGGGTCACCAAATACGTACTCTACGCCATTGGTGAAATTGTGCTGCTGGTGATCGGTATCATGATTGCGGTGCAAATCAATAATTGGAATGAAATCAAACAACAAAGGCAGCTAGAATTGCAAACCCTAAAGGAGATTCGAGGAAGCGTGGAAACGAACCTGGCCGAGATGAAAATCTTGTCTAAGGCCCATGCTGATCAAATTACTCACTTCAAAGACTTGGTGGCCCACATGGAAGAAGATCTTCCTTACCATGACTCCTTGGAAACCAAGATGGCGGCTATTTTTGGCTGGTATACTCCCCTTTTTGACTTTGCCCCATACGAAACCCTCAAAACGAGAGGTGTGGAATTGATCAGTAATGATACCATCAAAAGAAATATAATAGCCGTTTACGAAAAAGTGATCTTTCGCATTACCGATGGGTTAGAAAAATTTGAAGGCGGCAACAGCACAGCTGTGGTCTTACCCTACTTTTCCAAACACTTCGAATTGTATAAGACCAGTCCTCCAAAAGTTAGAGCCAATGATTATGAACGCTTAAAGAAAGATCCCGAATATCGAAATATTCTCCAATTATTGATCGGGATACGGAGCTTTGGCGTGAATCTATCCAATGCCTCTGCTCAGGGATTAGAGGCCGTCGTACAATTACTCAACAAGGAGATAGAAAAACAAGAATCATAAAATTTAGCTCTTGATAAACTGTGTAATAGATGGAATTCTATACACTGTATATCTTGAATATTTAGAATGAGCTATTCCTTATCATTTTCCAAGGCAGTTCTGGTAAGTTCTCCTTATTTCAGATAAAATCAGACAAGGCCAGTATGAGTTTTTGTCTACCAAGGCGATAGCTGAGGTGATGGACATGCTCAAGCCTACCTTAGTTAAGATCCTGCAAAGTCTTAGCATGGCCCGCATCATCCAGACTAAAGAAGGTAAGCAGGGTGGAACTCGCCTGAGCAAATCTCCCAACGACCTCACCATCCTGGATATCCTCAATGCTGTGGAATGCGGGAAGCCTTTGTTCTAAAATATTCTCTCCTAAATTGGTTAGTGGCCAGGATTATTTCTACTAGGTGGGCCTTGGTTGGTATGGAAAACTAGAGGGAAGTTGTAAGGAGATTCAGTATATTTGGTAAAATAGCTTTCCATTCTTGGGCATCTACTATTGTTGTATGCCAATTCCTAATTCGGTAAAGCCATTCATTATAAATCAACTAAATATAACCGAGCTTATGAAGGCCAGCCACTATATCTCAATCCTGTTTTTGGCTATGATTGGGATCACATTGGGGTGTGATACTGTAAAGGAGAACAACCCTGCATTTAGCATTACTTTACCTGAGAATCTTGGGGATACCACTTTCGATGGACGCCTACTTTTGTTGCTGTCCACCAATGATGAAAACGAACCCCGATTTCAAATTTCTGATGGCCTGAAAACACAATTAGTTTTTGGTGTGGATGTGGAAGGATGGTCCCCTGGGCAGACCATCACAGTCGATAATGCTGCCTATGGTTATCCTATTCAACAATTGAAGGATGTACCGAAAGGGGAGTACAATGTACAAGCCTTGCTACATAAGTATGAGACCTTTGTCAGAGGAGATGGCCATACGGTGAAAATGCCGATGGATCGAGGGGAAGGGCAGCAATGGAATAGAGCGCCAGGAAATCTCTACAGTATTCCTACTAAGATCAACTTTGATCCTGCTTCTAGCAAAGGACTAATGGCGGAGCTGACGGAGGAAATACCACCTATCGAGGGGCCAGAAGATACCAAATATATCAAGCATATTAAGATAAAGAGTAAACTACTCAGCGACTTCTGGGGGAGAGATATGCATCTGGGAGCCCATGTTCTTCTTCCGGAAGGCTGGGAAGATCATCCAGAGGTGAAGTATCCTCTAGCCATTATGCATGGCCATTTTCCCTCCGATTTTAATGGTTTTCGGACTACACCACCGGATACTACGAAGCCTTGTGTATACAGTGCTCGCTTTGACGTGGATTGTTATAATCGAGTCGTGCAACAAGAGGCTTACGATTTTTATAAAATGTGGACTGGCCCCAATTTTCCTAGGATGATTGCTATTGTCATCCAGCACGCCAATCCGTTTTACGATGATTCTTACGCGGTTAACTCTGAAAATCTGGGCCCCTATGGAGATGCTATTACCTATGAACTAATCCCACATATCGAAGAACAATTTAGAGGAATTGGTGAAGGTTGGGCGCGCTTTACTTATGGCGGGTCGACAGGCGGATGGGAAGCCTTAGCTGTACAGGTAATGTATCCAGATGAATACAATGGTTGTTATGCTGCATGTCCAGATCCCATTGATTTTCGAGCTTACTGTTTGGTGAATTTATATGAGGATGAGAATGCTTACTACTTAGACAGTGAATTCAAACAACGATTGCGGCCTGGTCATCGAGACTATTTAGGGTTTGTGGATGCTTCAGCTATGGATATGAACCTGAAGGAGCTAGCATTAGGTTCAAAAAGCCGTTCGGGGCAACAGTTTGATATATGGGAGGCGGTCTATAGTCCAGTGGGAGATGATGGATACCCAAAGCGAATCTGGGATAAAAAAACAGGGGTAATTGATAAGGAAGTAGCCAATTATTGGAAAGAGAACTACGATCTAGCCTATATCATGAAACGGGATTGGGCCACCTTAGGACCTAAATTGAAGGGTAAAGTGAAAATCTATTGTGGAGATATGGATAATTACTACCTCAATAATGCAGTGTACTTGATGGAGGATTTCCTTGAATCTACTACGGAACCCTACTACGATGGAGAGGTGGATTATGGGGATCGAGCTGAGCACTGCTGGAATGGAGACCATAGTCAACCCAACCATATTTCGCGACTGCGTTATCATCGAATGTTTATCCAAAAATGGGCGCAGGAAGTGGCGAGCCGCGCTCCGGTTGGTGCGGATCTACGAACTTGGCGATATTAATTGCTTACGAAATAACCGAAGTTATCGTAGTGCCTGCACTAAGATAACTTCGGTTGGCTCGCTTGAGTTTACGGAAGCACTTTTAACCTAAATTAACCTAATATCAAGAGTAATTAACTGCTTTCCTCTTTTGCGGAGCCTACTTTTGTGTTCGAGCAAAATATCGAAAGCACCATGAAGAAAGTTTTACTGACCCTCTCTCTCCTCTTCTTTCTAGGAAACATCATCGCCCAGTCTGGCAAAATAAAGATTAACGGAACAGTAGTAGACTCAGCAGCTACGCCATTAGTAGGAGCTACTGTAACGATGATGCATGCGAAAGACTCTGTTCTAGCAGGTTTTTCTACTACGCAAGCAGATGGAAGTTTTTTGATCGGCCGATTGAAAAAAGATAATTATATACTAACCATTAGCTATATCGGTTACGAAACATTAACCAAAACCTTTAAGGTTACCAAAGATGAAAACTTAGGAAATCTAAGCCTGGAAGAAGAAAGTGAAATTCTCAAAGAGGTATTGGTAAAAGGAGATCGCGTTCCGGTTGTGATCAATGGGGATACCATTGAGTATAATGCCGATGCTTTTAAAACCCAACCCAACGCCGTAGTGGAGGATCTGCTAAAAAGACTTCCAGGGGTAGAAGTAGAAAGAGATGGAACGATTCGCGCTCAAGGAGAACAAGTACAGCAAGTCTTGGTGGATGGGAAGGAATTTTTCGGGACGGACCCAAAAGTAGCTACGAAGAACTTACCAGCAGATGCTATTGATAAGGTGCAAGTGTTTAACAAAAAATCCGACCGTGCGGAGTTTTCAGGTATTGATGATGGTCAACGCCAGAAAACCATCAATCTAGAATTGAAGGAAGATAAGAAGAATGGAGCCTTTGGTCGTATTACTGGCGGTGGTGGCACAGACGAACGCTTTCACGGCAAAACCAACATCAATCGCTTTGCACCCAATCGGCAACTCTCCTTGATTGGAACTATCAATAATATCAACGAACAAGGGTTCTCCATGAATGACTATTTCAACTTCAGTGGAGGAATGCAACGCATGATGTCCGGAGGAGGAGGTTCTATGAGAATTGAACTCAACAGTGATGATATGGCGATTCCAATTGATCAAGGTAATAACAATGGCCTTTTCACGACTTATGCTGGTGGGTTGAACTTTAATAATGAATTTGGCAAAAAACTAGAGGTAGGAGGAAGCTACTTCTTTAGCCAACTCAATCAGGATATTCGGAAGACAACCCGTAGCGAGAACTACCTAGCTGATCGAACCCTCATTAGCGAAGAACATAGTTTACAAGAAACGGAAAGAACTAATCACCGACTTAGCGTAAATCTTAGATATCGACCAGATTCGATCCAGGAAGTTCGCTTTCGAACCAATTTATCCTTTAATCAAACCGATTACCGCCAGAGTAAGGATTCAGAAACTAGCTTGGGAGATGGACTGTTGGAAAACACGGCTAACAGCAACTATTTTTCGAATGGACAAAATACTTTGTTAAACGGGAACTTGGATTACCGCCGAAAACTAGGTAAACCAGGGCGAGTAGTATCATTAGGGGTGACCTATGGTGTGACGGATCGGACGAGTCTGGGGGAGGTAAGTTCACTAAACCGTTTTGGTTTGTCAAACCCTGTTTCTGCCGTATCGGATACGCTTAATCAGGAAAATGATCAAGACAATCAGCGGTTCAGTTATGGCATCAATGCTTCTTATACAGAACCCTTGGGTAAGCGAGAATTCCTAGAAGGAAATTATTCCTTCTCTAACTATAATGAAGATACTGATCGACAGGTCTACGATTTGTTTGGGCCGGCTATGGAAAGTCGAGCATTCAATGATCTCTTGAGTTTCAAATATGACAATGCCTATATCTATCATCGAGGAGGCGTCAATTTTCGGTTGAACCGAAAGAAATTCAACTTCTCTACGGGAGTGAGTTTGCAGGAGTCCATTTTGCGGGGGGACTTATCTCCTCAAGATGTAGAAATACGGCAATCCTATCTCAATGTGGTGCCAAACCTAAGGTGGTCGTACATGATGTCTATGACAAACCGCTTTAGTTTTGACTATGATGCTTTTGTAAGAGAACCTGACATTCGTCAATTGCAACCCATCATCAATAATTCGGACCCCTTGAATATTTATGAGGGTAACCCGAATCTGAGACCAGAGTATTCTCACAATCTACGCCTCAGTTATAACACCTATGACCAGATCACCCTATCCAGTTTCTTCGCTTTTCTCAATTTCACCTATACCGATGAAGTGATCACGAATTCTGTGAGTTATGATGATCGGTTAGTGCGCACAATCAAGCCAATCAATCTCAGGGAGAACCAACGGTACCGAGGAAATTTTTCCTATAGTTCGCCAATACGAGCGCTGCAATTGCGGATGAACTTGAGTACCGATCTCACTTTTGTACAGGGCTATAATTTGGTAGGTGATGTGCTTAATCGTACCCAGCGATATCGTGTTCGTCCAGGTTTGAGATTAGAGAATCGATTCAAGGAAAAGTTTGATTTAGCGCTGGGTACTCGGATTGGGTTCAACGAAACAAAGTATGACATCAATAAGTCCTTCGACCAGTCATTTGTTAATCAGTCTTACTACGCTGATCTGACAATCCCTTTGCCCGCTGGGTTCAATTTCAACAGTACCTTGGATTACGATCTATATCGAGATCGGGGAGAGGCTTTTAATCAAGATATAGCATTGTGGAATATCTCACTAAAGAAATTCTTCATGGAGACGAAGCAACTGGAATTGAAATTCACAGTTTTTGATGCCCTAAATCAAAATATTGGTATAAATCGGATGGCTGAACAAAACTTTTTGCTAGACGAACGCATCGAATCTATCGGACGCTATTTTATGGTTAGTCTGACGTATAATTTGAGTGCGTTTGGAAACCAAGGTGGAATCTTCATTCAGGAGCATAGATAGAATTGTTTTTTGCTTTCACAAAGAAGATTCCGTGAGGCGGCCGATAGTAAGGAATTAATAATGAGTAATTAGTTGTATACAGGAGGCTTGGATTCCAAGCCTCTTTTTTAGTCTTAGGTCTAATTTTATCTCTAACTTGCTAGAAACCATCTCAAAAAGATTTTTGATATTGGAAAAGAGAAATTTTGAAGCCAGATGAGACGCAAAAACGGAGCACCTGTCGGGCCCGCCAGGCCGGATAGCCATAGCTACGCGACGCTTTTTGTAACGAAATATGTCTTCAAAAGGTCCTTTTGCAGCGCAAAGGATGTTTTCGAGATGGCTTCTAGTGATTCACAGGGACCAAATTGATTAAGTATGCAAGTGAATAAAGGTGTTGTCTTGTTTTGTCTGTTTTTGAGTCTGTGTTTTATCCAATGTTCTCCTCCTAAGGGAGGCATCGGCAAAGGAAATGAAATGTGGCATGGACGTTGGCAATGGGAAGAAACCCGATTTGTCAGGAGAGGAGGTGAAAGTATCACAAAGCCGGAAGATTTAGGGATGGAGATGGAAATTGAACTTTTATCTGATGGAACTATGAAGGTCTTTCATGATAAGAAGTTGGTTAAGAACTACACATATGTAGTAAAACAACAGATGGACTTTCTTCTTTTTGAGCCGAAGATGGACCATGAGCATACTCCCGGTATAGAAACCGGGATTCTCCGTTGCACGAAGGATAGTTTGGAAATCGTTGGGGGGGCTAATGATGCAGGAGGAAATCAGCTATTCCGTCGAATTAAATAACAGCTTCTTACTGTTTTAGTATTTTGACATTTTGAATTTGATTATCCACTTTCATTTGTAGGAGATAGAGCCCTTTTGAAAGCTCTTCCATATCTACTTTCAGGGAGTATATACCCTTATTTACTTGTGTATCCTGTAGAACCCGGACTTGTTGGCCATTCGAGTTTAATAATAGGACTTTCACTCGTGCTTTTTCCGATAAAGAATAATGTAGGTAGCTAAATGCTGTGCTTGGGTTTGGGTAAAGCCCTAGCAAGGCGAATTGCTGGAAAGGAGCATTTTCTTCCACAGAATTTACGATGCCCGGGGGATTAGGTGGGGCTGGTGTGCTTTGCTCAGCCTTAGGATCACTGGGTTCAGGGCTTTGGGTCAAGTGATTATCTTGATCATTGGTAAACCAGGCACTCGAAAAACTTTCTGCGGCACCTGAATCAAGAATGTCGGTATGAAACCAATCTGCTTGTGCTCTTTCGCCATTAAGGTCCAATAGGAAATAGCCGTGTTTGATTAGGTCTACATACTTCATGTGTGGATTAGGGTTGCCTATGTTAAGGTCCGCATTGGGCTGAATAACATTATTCATTTGAGCTTGCAGAATCGTAGCTAGGGTCAAACCTCCATTTTCATCAAAATTGGCGGAAGTGACGCTTGGAGTAGCAAACTCTACCGCTACTGCTCCTTCTCCAGTTTCCTGATCATAATTGTCAGTTGGGTTGTGAAAGGGAATCATCCCAAAAAGAGGGTTTTCTTCGAGGGTGACAGCAATCGGGTGGTCAGCCACATCAAAAGCAAAGGAGGAATGGAAGTCCCCAGTAAGTATGACTACATTGTCAATATTGTTATCCCTGACATGATCCAGGATTTGCGTCCGTTCTGTGGGGTATCCATCCCAAATATCTAGAAAGAAACTTTCCACCGCATTATATCCTCCTAAGGAGTTGTCCGCCAGACTGGTCCATCCAACATTGAATTCCGAGAACACCACTTGTTGGCCTACTACTTTCCATTTAGCGGTAGAGTTGGATAATTGATCTAGGAACCATTGTTTTTGAGTCTCTCCTAGAATGGTTCGGTTTTCATCACTTATTTCTTCGGAGGTGACATCATCCAACTGTTTTTGCCGACCTTCCAATCGGGTATCCAATAAAATGAGATCCACTAAATCGCCATACTGGATCGTTCTATATACGATTTGATTTTCCTGCTCCCGTATGGGCATCCATTCAAAATAGGCTTGTTTTCCAGCGGCTTTTCTATCTTCCCAACTGCCTTCAGCTCCTTCCGTATGATTCTGTGCTCCATCTCTGTAGGAGTCATTGGCCGTTTCGTGGTCATCCCAAACGGTGATAAAGGCAGCTTGTTGGTGTGCTCTGATCAGATTGGTGTCCAAGCGATAGGTTGAGTAGCGAGTTCGATATTCCTCCAGCGTAATGATTTCTTGACTAGGATCTAGAGGTCGTTCATTGATAATTCCCTCATTTCCGTAAAAGCCGTCTGCATATTCATAGATATAATCGCCTAGATGAATGATAGCATCGAGGTCATTTCGTTGGGATAGGTGCCGGTAGGCATTGAAGTAACCTGCTTGATAATTGCTACAAGAGACGACACCAAACCGCAATTGCTCAACATTTTCACTTCCAGGGCTGGTTTGCGTTCTCCCAGTCAGTGAATGTTTTCCTTCGTGCGTAAAACCATAGTAATAAGTCGTACCAGGAGACAAGCCGCTAACGTCTACTTTGACGGTGTAATCCCTAGTGGCATCCGTTTGGCTTGTACCAGACTGCACTAAGTTTTCCAATTGAGGGTCCGTAGCTATCCGCCAACTGATCTCGTAGGGGCCTGCTTCCATATCTTCAGGCGTAAGACGAGTCCATATGATCACTCGATCGGCTAGAGGGTCTCCTGAGGCAACACCATGGAAGAAGGGAGCCCAATCCGGGTTGAAGGAAGGAGGGTTCCTAAAATCTAAGCTTCGATTGTGATGAATCAAGTGATCCTGACTGGAAAGGAACAAAGTATAGCACATTAGGGTGAAGACCCAAAGAGACTTTTTCATGACAGAGCGGGTATTAATGAGTGCTTCAAAGTAACACTTTATAGATTAAACTAGTATTAAATAAGTAATAGAACTGATTTAAACCTATTCACCTGGCCAGCAACCTGGCTTCTTGAATCTCCAGGATATTAGCCTTTCTTCGCCTTAGACGCTCTAGGTTCGAAAGCTGTTTGGCTAGCGCCGGCAGACAGGCTGGGAAAGAGCCTTGCCATGAAATCCGATACTTTGGTCTCATCGGCAGTCAATGGGGGCAAAACAGTTCTTGTAGTATGGAAGCGCTAAATCAAGTACATTTGTAGCTAAATTGCTTACTATACGACAGCTTCTTTCCTCAAAAATTATTTCTTTGAACAACTTCTGAAAAAAACTAAGTTGACAAGACTATGAAAAAAAATCTACTATTTACTATTGCATCCCTTTTGGTACTGCCCTATGCTTTATTGGGCCAGCTCAGCATTACCCCCAATCCAGCTATCGTTGAAGACGTTGATATCACAAAAACTGAAGTCATTGCTTCAGGTACGATCAAAAACGGATTCGAAGTAGCCAAAGACCTGGTGTGGACACGTAATATTATTATGTTATCGGAGAGCTGGACAACGGCAGTCTGTGATAAGAATACTTGCTATTTGACTACCACTGAGACTGCAGAGTTTAACCTGGCAGCAGGAGAAGAAAACACGATGAATGTGTATATCTATCCGGAAAATAATGAAGGAATGGCTATTGTTGAGGTAACGATTACTGATAAGGATGATGAGAACATTTCTGTGAAAGGAACCTACTATTTTAATGCTTCTCCCAATAGCACACAAGAAGTTGAAGGAGTGAAAGTAGATGTTTTTCCTAACCCAACAGAGGGCCGTATCCGGATTTCCAGTGCAGCAGGTTTACAGCAAGTACAGGTTTTTTCTATGACCGGGCAAAATGTACATCAGACCCAGTTGGCAAGTGGAGAGTGGTTGGATATTCAGACCTTACCTAAAGGAACATATCTGCTACGCCTAATAGATCAAAACCGCCAGACTCTGGGTGCTCAACTAATTCAAAAACAATAGTTGATTCCCATTATTAATAGGGAGCAGTTGTAGCTTTTAGAGCTGTTCCCTATTGATATTCGTTCGATCTTACCTCATCGGGAAACCCGCCTTAGTTTAGGTTTAAAAAAGTTTGCCTTGTACCGTTTCTGGAAGTAGGCGGAAAGATTTTCGGTGGTGCAGGCACGGGCCGTGCTCTTGAATGGCAACGCGATGGTGCTTGGTTGGGTAGCCCTTATTTTTAGGCCAATCGTATAAAGGGAAATCCTGGGCTATTTTGACCATGTAATCGTCCCGGTAGGTCTTGGCTAAAATGGAGGCAGCGGCTATTGATCTATACTTCCCATCTCCTTTAATGATACATTCAAACGGGACTTCTTGGTAAGGTTTAAACCGATTGCCATCTATCAGCAGTAATTCTGGTCGGACTGACAATTGATCAATAGCGCGATGCATGGCCAAAAAAGAGGCATTGAGGATATTGATTTTGTCAATTTCAAGTGGATCTACCTGACCTACGGCCCATGCAGTAGCATTGTCTTCGACAATTTGTCTAGCCTCGTATCGTTGTCGCTCGGAGAGCTGTTTGGAGTCATTAAGTAATGGATGCGCAAAGTCCTTGGGAAGAATCACCGCTGCTGCAAATACTGGGCCAGCTAGGCAACCTCGCCCTGCTTCGTCACAACCAGCTTCGATTAAATTGGGATCGAAAAACGCTTCTAACATAAGATGACAATCCTGATTTTCGGCATAAGTTAAGGAACTCAACCCAACTTGTCCTGAAATCGGGGAAAGTTCACGGAATAAACAACAACCAAATCACTAGTACCCTGTTTTTTATTGTACATAGGGTAAAGTTAAGCGACTATCAAATTTTTGCAGGATGCTATCGTTTTACTCTTAAAAAGACCTAAATTTGAAAAATTGGTTTCGATTACGATAACCCCTAAATTTTGCTCTCATGAAAGATCCCATTTATGAGCAGGCCCGGAAAAGGGTTCAAGAAAAAAAAGGTTTCTTTACACACCTGACCGTATTCATATCTGTAGGTATTTTCTTCTTTGCCATGAACGTACTTACACGTGATCCTTGGGAACCCAATGAGTGGTGGTTCTTTTTTCCACTCTTGCCTTGGGGTGTTGGCTTACTCATTCATTACTTTTCAGTTTTTGGTTTGCCTGGTACAGATATTCTCACTCAAAAATGGGAAGAACAGGAAATGGAAAAGGAACTCCATCGTTTGCGCAAGCGAGAAGGTGATGCTCCAGAAGAAAAGCTAGATTTGAAGGAAGTCCGCAAAGTGAAACGAGACAACTGGAATGATGATGATCTAGTGTAGAACATGTACACCCAATTAATAGACATAGAGCTTCAAGATGGAGCTAGTACAAAGATTACGCAATTCGGAGAAGCCGGTACTGAGAACTCATCTGTTTTTATTTGCCTCTCGGCGATGGGCGTAGCCGGTTCCTATTATAAAAATCTGGGAGAACATCTAGCCGCTAAGGGTCATATAGCTTTTACGACTGACTACCGAGGCATTGGTCATTCTTCTCTCCGCCCCCCCAAAGCAGATTTTGGATACAAGGAGATTATTGAATATGATTACAAGGGAATTATAGAGGCTGTTATCAATCGCTTTCCCGCAACCCCTATCTATTTACTAGGACATAGTTTAGGAGGACAATTAGGAAGCTTGTATCTCGGACGATATTTGCCAAAGCAAGTTCATGGTATAATTTTGATCGCCTCCTGCTCCGTTTACTATCGAGGATGGCCGGGCTTTATGGCTTACGCCACCCTGTTTGGAACCCAAATGGCTGCCTTGATCAGTAGTGGGCTAGGATATTTTCCAGGGAAGAAAGTAGGGTTTGGTGGAACGGAAGCAAAAACGGTGATGCGAGACTGGAGTCGACAGGCTAGGACTGGTTCGTATATCGTTGAAAGATCGGATTTTGACTATGAAGAAGCATTATCACAACTCAACATACCTGTTCTAGCTATATCTATCCAGGGAGATAATTTTGCTCCTAGAAAAGCCATGATGAACCTTTATCAGAAGTATCACACCTCAGCTCCTATACATCATCATCACCTTAGCCCCGAAGAGGCGGGTATTCCTAAACTCAACCACTTCAATTGGGCAAGACAACCTTCAGGAGTCGTTAAAATGGTTCAGTCTTGGCTACCCAATTGATTAGTTTATTGCTTCTTAGCTATCAAACTTTACGGTCAATGGAGTTTTGACCCGTACAATCTTGCCCCCTTTTTTTCCGGGTACCCATTTAGGCATTGCCTTTACTAATCGAGCAGCTTCATCGGCACAGCCTCCGCCAATATCTCTGAGTACACGAGATACAACGACAGTACCATCTTTTTCAACCACTACTTCCAAGAGGACGATACCCTTGATGCCTTTAGTTTGGGCTTCTCTTGGGTACTTAAGATTGGCTTTTACGTAGTCTTTGAAGGCAAACTTGCTGCAATGTTGTTTATCCAAAGCATTGCCCTGGGTTTCGCAGTTTTTACTGAAGAAGCGAGGCGCTTCCTCTACTAAACTATAAACTGGCTCTTGCGCCAAAAGACTGTTACAGACAAGAAATGCAAAGAACATTAAAAAACTTAGTCGTACAAATTTCATTGCTTCCGGGATTTAACTGGAAATGGCTTTAAATTAAGATACCACGATGTAAAGATAGTGAAAACCTTATTTATTTGGCATTCAGTCTTGTACATGTTTTATAAAAGTAACATGTTTATTCCACAACAAAGTGATACCCAACACCTTTTAACGTTACAATGCGGACGCTATTGTCTGCACTTAAATAATCCCGGAGTTTCTTTATGTATACATCTAGGTTGCGAGAGTTGAAGAAGGAGTCGTCTCCCCAGACTTGATTGAGAATATCTTTTCGCTGTACGGGGATGTTTTGGTGACTGCTCAAAATCTTCAGTAATTCGGTCTCCCGATGAGAAAGTTGACGGACTTCCTTTTCTTGACGTAATTCGTATTTATTAGGATAGAAGGTATAGATGCCCAAGGAAATTCCTTCTTCTGCCGAAGCTTGTAGGACACGCCCTTGTGAGAGTTGTAAGAGGTTGTTAATTCTAACAATTAGTTCCTCCATACTGAAAGGTTTTTTCAGGTAATCGTTACCTCCAATTTTAAAACCTTTCAATACATCTTCCGTTTGATTTCTGGCTGTCAGAAAAATTATGGGAGTGTTCGCGTCAATAGACCTAATTTCTTGTCCAATGGTAAATCCATCCTTGCCCGGTAACATAACGTCTAAGACGCAGATGTCTGGCTGGAAGTGCTGAAAAGCTCGAAAGGCAGTCCCTCCGTTCTCTTCCATCTGGACTAGGAAATTTCGACTCTCCAGGCTTTCCTTGACAATCTTGCCGAGGAAGGGTTCATCTTCCACATATAGTACCTTAACTTGTTCCATCGTCAGCTGGTAGTTTTATTGTAAAAGTGCTCCCTTTTCCAATTTCACTTTCCACGGCAATGTTGCCTTCATGTTTTCGAATCACGTTAGCTACGTAATTGAGGCCTAGACCATGTCCTTTGATATCATGCTGATCTCCTGAAGGAACTCTAAAGAATTTTTCAAAAATCTTGTCTTTGAATTCAGCAGGAATGCCCATGCCATTATCGCTTACTTGCAACTGAAGCTGATCTCTTTGAAGTGCTAGGTTGACAGCGATAGATGGGTTGGGGGTAGGAGTGCTGTATTTCAGGGCATTATCGAGAAGATTATAGATCACGCTGGTGAGGTGGATTCTATCTCCATTAACGATAAATGAATTTCCTTCCACATTGAATTTGATCTGGGCAGCAAATTTCTCAAACTGTAGTTTCATAGAGGCAAGAATATCGCCAATTAACTGTTGTAAGTCGAGCTTTTCCAGTTTGAGTTTCATTTCCTCTTCGCCAAAGAGAGCTGTTTTCAGCACTTTGTCTACGAGAATTGAGAGTCGCTTTAATTCATTTCTAGATATCTCTAAGTATTCTTTGGTCCGTTCTGGGTCTTGGAGGGCATTGAAGTTACTCAGGGCCTCTATAGCAACACCTACTGTAGTAATAGGAGTTTTCAGTTCATGGGTAATATTACTGATTAAGTCGTTCTTGAGCATCGTCAAGCGTTGTTGTTTCTTCATGTTTTGGAAAACTAGGACAAAAGAAAGAGTCGTGAGGAAGGTCAATAGGAGAGATAAAAGGATATCGGGCGTGATTTTTTGCAATAGGTACCAACGTGGGTCGGCAAACTCAGCAAAATATAAACGTTGTTCGGGGTAGTCTGCTACGATTTTGGAGGTGGTTAGTATTGAAGGATTGGCGTCTTGTTCTTCTTGCGATTCTATCCGGTTAATGATGAAGTCGACATCTATTTCGGAATCCAACAATTTTTCTTTGTACTGTACTGTAAGCAAATCTACAGAAAGGGTGTCGTTTCCAATATGCAGCAAATCACGACTAACTGTATCTTGTAAGGTGAAGGAAAGCAATACATTCTTGAAAAAATCAGGCACGCCCTCTGGACGAATTGTCGGTGTTTGCACTCTTACGAAAGATTGCTGATGTTTAAGTTCAGGAATTCCTTCCCAATCGATCTGCGAACTATCATCGGTACGGATGATTAAAGTGGAAACACTCGCTGTATCGATCCGAAACATACTCCTAGGAGATCCGATATAGCCGGTTGATTTAGCGGTAGCAGTGATTCGCTTTTCTCTAGCATAGCCGGAAACATGCTTTGTAGTATCCAGCGCCTCTATAGAGGCCAAAAATATCTTATTGGCTAAACTGTCCTGTTGCTGACGCACCGTTTTTTCAAACAATATGTCGGCCTGCTCGGAAAGTAATTCTTCTTGCTTTTGGTAAGCATCCTTAAGCCACGTAAACTGTAATGCCAGTAGCAAGAGTATGCTGGACACCATCAGTAGAAGTAGCCCTCTATTTCTATTGCGAATTGTCATCGAATACAAAAATAGGCCTATGAGCAGGATATTTGCACGTCTTTTAACCTTAATTAACCTTAATTCAAGGATGATTAACCCTGGTACTGTATTTGGAAGGCTAGATTTGCAAATAAAAATTCACATCATGAGAAGAATTTCACTTATAGTACTCCTAATTACTCCAGTATTGTTATTAGCTCAGCAAAAAAGTGGTAAGGTTTCTTATACACAAAAAGTTAATCTCCATATGGGCTTAGGGGAAGGGAATGAAGAAATGAAAGCCATGCTCCCGGAATTTCAAGAATCAAAGTTTGAGTTGCTTTTTAATGATAAGGCTACACTTTATCGTTCTGTAAAAGAGGAAGTGACGGAAGTTAATCAGACAACTCAGGATGGCGGCCAAATGGTGTTTAGAATGGAAGGCCCCAAAAGCACGATCTTTACTGATCTAGCTAGTGGCGATCAGATCGAAGAAAGAGATATGATGGGTAAGCAATATTTGATTTCTGGTGCGTCCGAACTTAAGTGGAAAATGACAGGGGAAAGCAAAGAGATTGCCGGACACCAATGCATGAAAGCAGTTTTGGATGGCAAAGATAATAAGATAGAGGCCTGGTTTGCCTCAACTCTACCTTTTCCCTCTGGACCATCTACCTTCGGCCAACTGCCGGGCTTAATTCTAGAAGTTGTAATGGACGAGGGCCGCATGATTACGACGGCCAACAAGGTGGAATTACAAGAGGTTGATGCAGCCTTGTTAGTCGCCCCTACCAAAGGCAAGAAAATTACCAGAAAGAAATATCAGAAACTACAAGAAGAGAGAATGCGTGAGATGAATGCACAAGGAAGCGGTGGCGTACGCATGATCATTCGAACAGAAGAAAACTAGAAATCCTACCCGACTGTTGGATTGGCTGTTGCAGCTAAGTATCTTGGTTGCAATAGCTGATCAATTTTCCCGTTTGTTTTCCGTTTTCTCGATATGGAAACTGATGTTCTTAATGCCTGGGATTGGATCCTTGCGCATGAACTGCTCAAGACGGATTTTATATGCCCCTGCTGCATTGAAGTAAGCTCCTTGCTGAATAGGGATTTGGACACTGCAATACTTTCCACTACATTTTCCTTGCCAACTTCCCGCCTTGTCAGCCAATTCCAAAGACAGAACCTTTGTCAGATCCTGGCCAGAGGGAAAGTACGTTCCAATTCTTGTATATAAATTTTGATAAGCGAAATCCTGATGATGGGTCACATCCAGAATAAGGTTGTATATCTGGAGGGTGTCTTCAATTGTAAAGTCAAAATCAATGACATTGTCGTAGGTCCAGCTTTCTGCTGGAATATCGATAGATTCTGAAAATTGGTAGTTGGGGCCGCAAGCGGATAAAAGTAGGCCTAGACCCAAAGAATAGCAGGCAGAAAAAAGTCGATTGGATGTTAGCATGAGGCTCATATTTACTAACTAACGAAGTTACACACAAAAAATTAGCCGCCGTAGAAGTTTTCTGCGGCGGCTAATGGTTTTTGGGCCAGCGACTAGCTGAAACCTATTTGAAATAATCTTTCATTTTCTCGAAGAAGCCTTTTTCGGATTTACCAGGTTGCGGCTTGAAGTTGGGTAGATCACGCATCTTTTCTAATAAAGTGCGGTCTGAATCCGAAAGCTTTTTAGGTGTCCAAACATTGACGTGGATCAACTGATCTCCTTTTCCATAGCTTTGTACAGATGGAAGTCCTTTGCCTTTCAGGCGGAAGATTTTTCCGGGTTGTGTACCTGCTGGAATTTTGATTTTCACTCGGCCATCAATGGTCGGAACCTCCACGGAGGTGCCAAGAGCCGCATCAGCAAAATTCAGGTATAGTTCATGAATCAAATTCATGCCATCCCTTTGCAATTTATCATGAGGCTTTTCTTCGATATTGATCAATAGGTCACCAGATGGGCCACCTCTTCTTCCAGCATTACCACTACCTCTCAAAGACAACTGCATGCCTTCCTCTACCCCTGCAGGTATTTCAATCTCAATCGTCTCTTCTGAATAGACGCGCCCTTCCCCTTTACATTTTACACAATGATCCTTGATCATTTGACCAGTCCCCTGACAGGTTGGACAAACTACTGTAGTTTGCATCTGTCCTAGGAAAGTACTTTTGACCTGTCGAACATATCCCGCTCCTCTACAAGTTTGGCAGGTCTGTACAGCACTACTATCTTTTGCGCCGGATCCCTTACAAACATCACAGGTAATCTGCTTCTTAACCTTTATTTTCTTAGTTACCCCTTTGGCAATTTCCTCCAGTGTCAAGCCGATCTTCACACGAAGATTGGAACCCTTTTCTCCTCTTGGACGAGAAGTCCTCCCTCTTCCCCCAGCACTTCCACCGAAGAAAGAATCAAAGGGACTACCCATATCGCCAAAGATATCTCCAAATTGCTGGAAGATATCCTCCATCGTCATACCACCCCCACTAAAACCACCTGCATTAGGATTCACTCCGGCATGACCATAGCGATCATACCTTGCCTTTTTATCTGCATCACTCAAGATCTCGTAAGCTTCGGCGGCTTCCTTAAATTTTTCTTCTGCCTCCTTGTTGTCCGGGTTTTTATCAGGGTGAAACTTAATCGCTAGTTTTCGATAAGCCTTTTTTATCTCTGATTGATCCGCACTCTTCGAAACTCCCAGTACCTCGTAATAATCTCTCTTTGCCATCTTTTTTGGTTAATGTTATTTTCCGGTCACCACCTTAGCATGGCGGATAATCTTGTCACCGAGCTTGTATCCTTTTTCTATCGTATCAATAATCTTTCCCTTCATATCTTCTGAGGGAGCAGGGATTTCGGTAAGTGCTTCGTGCAATTCTGGGTCAAATACTTCTCCGGTACTTTCCATGGGTTCTAGGCCCTTTTGGGTAAGTACGCTGTATAGTTTTTGGTAGACAAGCTGGATACCTTCAGTAAATACCTCAGTCGTCTTGTCATCTTCAGCATTCTTCTTCGCCCGGTCGAAATCGTCCAAAACTGGCAGAAGAGCTGTCATTGTGTCTTGTGCAGCAGTACGCATCAACTCAAGCTTCTCTTTAACCGTTCGTCGTTTGAAGTTGTCAAATTCTGCGTAAAGGCGGAGGTATTTATCTTTTAATTCAGCATTTTGCTTTTCCAATTGTATGACCTCCTCTTCTACACCACCTGCTTTTTCGGTAGTTTCCTCGCCTGTTTGGCCATTTGTAGACTCTTCAGCATTTTGGGTAGCTTTAGTCTCAGCCGTTTTATCCTTGGCTTCTTCCACGGTATTATCTTTTGATGATTTTTTTTGATTTTTCTTCTTCATGTGCCAAAAACGTTTTTTCACGACAATCTTACATCAATTTTTTTGCCACAGCTGTTTTCGGCCATTTTGGCAGTAGCAAAACGAGCCTGTAAATGAGGGGCTACAAACCTATTACCTAATTACGCAGACGCCCTTTTAGTGTTTCCTCTACCTCTGTAATACTAGGATTAACTTTAATGATCTTTCCATGTTCATTGATAAGATATTTGGTAGGCACTTCTTTCACGCCAAACTGCTTGGCAATAGGCGAATCAAAAAATCGGAGGCTAGTGGCTTGATCTAGGATATGATAGGGCCAATTAATGGCTTGCCGGTTAATTACGCTTTCCCATCTTTCTGGATCTTGCTCAATACCTACACTTACAATCTCAAAGCCCTTCAGTCCAATATAATTTCTACCTCTATAATTGCCATAAAGCTGTAGCAAACCAGGGTTTTCTTGGAGGCATGGACCGCACCAACTACCCCAAAAATCCAGGAGTACCATTTGACCACGCAAGTCACTGAGCTGAAAGGCCTTTCCTTCTAAGGTAACGGCACTGAAGTTTGGAATTTCCTCCCCACTACCATGTTTTGGCATCATGTAAAAATATTTACCGATCCAAAATGCAACTACCCCCACTAGTAGGACATTTATAATAATATTGAATACTTTTTTCATATGAATTCCTGTTTTTAAATAACCCAACAATGCAGGTGGTAACTAAAGTTGCCTCATGCCGGACATAAACCAGCTATCTATTATCTTTACGACAAATGATATGCAATGATTAGTATTGATCCGAAGACGACAGCAGTGCGGGACCTGCATCAGTATTTGGTTGGAGCCATAGCTCCTCGTCCAATTGCTTTTGTAAGTACGCTTAGTGAAAAAGGAGAACGAAATCTAGCCCCATACAGTTTTTTTAACGTTTTTAGCTCAAACCCACCCACTTTGGTTTTCTCCTCGAATCGAAGGGTTAGTGATAATACGACCAAAGATACATTGCAAAATATCAAAGATACGGGAGAGCTGGTCATAAATGTAGTCAGTTACCCTATCGTACGACAAATGGCAATTGCGAGTATCCAGTATCCTAGTACGGTAGATGAGTTTCAGAAATCTGGTCTAACACCGCTTGATAGCGTTCATGTACGCCCATGCCGGGTAAAGGAATCGCCAGTGCAATTGGAATGCAAGCTTAAAGAAATCATTACATTAGGCGATGAGGGAGGTGCCGGTCATTTGATTATCTGTGAGGTATTGCATGTGCATTTGGATGAAAACATCTTGGACGATAATGGTAGAATTAATCCCCACAAAATCGATTTGGTCGGTAGAATGGGACGAGCCTATTATGTAAGAGCTAGTGGAGAGGCCATTCATACTATTTATCAGCCTGTAAATAAATTGGGAATTGGCTATGACCAACTGCCTATAAGTGCTAAGGATAGTAGAATTTTGACCGGTAACAATTTAGGGCAACTAGCAAGTTTGACGGCTCCACCTTCCGCAGCTGAAGTAGATGAATTGCGGGCTGATCCCTATATCCAAACGCTTCTAAGGAAACCAGAGGTTATCAATACCTTGCACGAATATGCACAAAGGGAATTAATTAAGGAACAACTTCCGCTAGCCGCTAGAATTGTTTGGTTGGCAGAATTAATTACCCAGGAAGCAAAAGTCAGTTCATAAGAGGATATCTTATGAATGTATTTGTACATCTCTACTTGAGCGTAAGGCTTCCGTCGAAGTTTTACCTATCAAGATTATCTCTTATCATTGGACATGAAATTGAATTTTAAGACTTTTGGGCAAGGCCCTCCTCTCATTATTTTACATGGTCTTTTTGGAATGTTGGACAATTGGCAAACTGCTGCCAAACAGCTGAGTGATACCTTCATGGTTTTTATTTTGGATCAGCGTAACCATGGCCGATCTCCACATGTAGATGGGATCGACTATCCTAGCATGGCCAATGACCTAAAGATATTTATGGAGGAGAATTGGATTCATGAAGCTCATTTGATAGGCCATTCGATGGGCGGGAAGACCGTGATGCAGTTTGCGTTGGAATATCCTGAAATGACAGATAAACTGATAGTGGTAGATATTGCTCCTAAAGCCTACTCCGGAGGACATCAATTGATATTTGAAGCCTTACAGTCTCTTGAATTGGACAAGGTGCAAAGTCGAGCGGAAGCAGATCAAAAGCTGGGCCAGTTGGTAACGGAGATTGGTACCAGGCAATTTTTACTTAAAAACTTAAGCCGGGACAAAGATAGTGGCGGTTTTCGTTGGAAAATGAACTTGCCCGTAATCGCGAGAGATTATCCAAAAATTATAGCAGGTTTGGAAACGGATGATCAATTTGAAGGGGAAACACTCTTTCTTAAAGGAGGAAAATCGGATTATATTATGCCTTCGGATGAAGAAGACATCATGCGCTTTTTCCCTTCATCCCAAGTTCAAACGATAGAAGGTGCCGGGCATTGGATACATGCAGAGCAGCCCAAAGCACTATTACAAGCAGTTCGCCAATTTTTGGAAAATTAAATGGATGGGCCTTGCCGGCTTCCGCAATAAGTGAAAAGACGGTAGCGCTATTCGAAAATAGGATTGTAATGAGCCGGAATTTTTGTAACTTAATCCTAACAAAAAGTGAATTCTAACCCCTCTTCTCTTGCATTTTCTCTATGAAAGGTCAGCTTTTAGTGAATAAATGTTATGCTCTTGTTAAAAAAAGGTTGTTTTTATCAAAAATAGACCCTTTTTTTATATTTGAAAGTTATGTAAGTAGGTAAGGGCGATCTTATGCATCCCATTTGATGTAGATCCTTACGGACCTTAAACTATATTATCTCTAATATTAAACCCGGATCGATAAATACCCCGGCAATATGAAGCGTATACTTAAATACTCGGCCATCCTGGCCATTTTTGTTTTCGGAATAGCAGCCACTCAATCTCCCACTTCCGATAAGTATTTCGAAATCCTTAAAAACATTGAGATTTTCACTAATCTTTACCGAGAGGTAAATACTTATTACGTGGATGATCTTGATCCAGGGAAGTTGATGCGTACTGGGATTGACGCCATGATGGAATCCCTAGACCCTTACACCAACTATATATCTGAATCGGATATTGAGGGATACCGTTTCATGACGGAGGGTAAGTACAGTGGAATTGGGGCGATGAGCAAGAAAATGGGGGACTACGTAACGATTACAGAGTTGTATAAGGATAATTCGGCGGATAAGGCCGGGTTACGACCTGGCGATCAAATTATTGCCGTAGACGGACAAAGCGCAAAAGGCAAGAAACCTGAAGATGTGAATAATATCATGCGTGGATTTCCTGGCACGGAAGTAGAATTGACGATTCGACGGCCAGGGGAGAAGAGTGAGCGGAAAGTCAAGTTGATACGGGAAGAAGTAAATGTACCTAATGTGCCTTATAGCGGCATGGTTAGCGAAAATGTAGGATACGTTGCCCTATCTACCTTCACCAGAGATGCAGGCCGCAATGTGGCTAATGCTTTCAAAAAGCTAAAAGAGACCACTCCAGAGATGAAAGGTTTGATCTTCGATTTGCGTGGGAATGGTGGTGGACTACTGAATGAGGCAGTTAACATTTGCAATATTTTTATTCCCAAAGGGGAAATCGTTGTAACCACAAAAGGTAAGGTCAAAGATTGGGACCGGAGTTTCAAAACCCTCAATCCATCCATGGATCAGAAAATCCCAGTCGTTATCTTGATCGATAAGAACTCAGCTTCTGCATCTGAAATCGTAAGTGGAGTACTTCAGGATTACGACAGAGCAGTACTGCTAGGCCAACGCTCCTACGGGAAAGGATTGGTGCAAAATACAAGAGACATCGGATATAACTCCAAAGTTAAAATGACTACGGCCAAATATTATATCCCTAGTCAGCGATGTATCCAAAGTGTAGAGTATGAAGAAGGAGAGCCTGTCGACATCCCAGATGCTAAACGAGCCAAGTTTACGACTAGAAATGGACGTACGGTATTAGATGGCGGCGGAATTGCTCCCGACATGGACGTGGATCCGCATGGGGAGTCAGCTATTATTAAGAGTTTGATGCGACAGAACATTCTTTTTGATTATGTCACGGACTACTGCTTAAAGAATGATTCTATTGCAGAGATTAGCAATTATCACTTTACGGATTACGAGGGCTTTTTGACCTTCTTGAATGATCGAAGTTTTGCGTATGATTCAAGAAGGTGAGAAGCTTTTGAAAAAACTAAAAAAGGAGAGCAGCAAAGAAGGTTTTACTTTAACTAGTGAAATTGAGATGTTGGAGAAAAAAGTACAAACAGCCAAAGAGGGAGAGCTTAAGAAATATAAAGAAGACATTATCGATTTGATCGAAAAAGAAATTGCTAGCCGCTACTACTACCAGATTGGTAAGATTAAAATGGGGCTACGTAATGACAAAGAGATCAAAGAAGCTATATCTCTATTTGGTGACTTGGACAAATACAACAAGCTGTTAGCGAATACTAAGTAGTTTCTATATAAAGAACAGCTGCTCCGAACGTGCAAAGTCAAATGAGTTGACTTTGCACGTTTTTATTTCCACCCAAAGTATGATGGCCAAACATGAACTCAGGTAAGTGGAACTTTGATCAAAGCCTGCTTGTTGCTAATGGAAATAAATTAACCTTTCAGATTGGGGGCGAAACATTCAGTCACGAATCGAAGGTAAGGGCAAGCAGGGTTCACCTGAAAGCGGAAAGGCGGATTCGGAAGGTGCAACTAGGATGTAGCCAGCATTTTTGCCATCGTTGCCTTCTAAGGTCTAACCTATTGTCACTCTTTCCTAACGCGTTACGTTCCGAACGGCCAGTGGGCACCTTATCATTAGAAATGGCTGGGGTAAGTTCCTGCTAAATCGCAAGTATGACATGATTCATCCTTATACATCAGCAGGAATACATATATTTCCTGAAGGCTAAATTTGCTTCCCCTATAATACCTTCTTATTTTTGCGGCTCATTTTTGCCTGCCAGCAACCAAAATGGTCAGAACAGTAAGAGATTAAAGGGCAAAAAATATTAAACATAACTTATCATGACACAAGCCTTGAAGGTTTACAATAGCCTCAGTAGAGAAAAAGAAGTTTTCGAACCCATAGTTGAGGGTCAAGTGGGAATGTATGTATGTGGGCCAACCGTTTACTCTGATGTGCACTTGGGCAACTGTCGTACCTTTGTGAGCTTTGACGTGATCTATCGCTATTTGAAGTATTTGGGATATAAAGTACGTTATGTACGAAACATCACAGATGTAGGACATCTGTTGGATGATGGTGAAGACCGAATGTTGAAGGGGACCAAGCGTGAAAAACTTAGTCCCATGGAAGTAGCTCAGAAATATACCAATGGGTTTCACAACATGATGCGTACCTTTAATTCGCTTCCGCCTAGTATAGAACCAAGAGCTACCGGACATATCATCGAACAGATCGAGATGATCCAGTCTATCCTGGATAATGGCTATGGATATGAAAAGAACGGCTCCGTCTATTTTGATACGGTAAAGTTCGCGGAAGAGAAGAAGGTTTATGGAAAACTTTCCGGTCGAGTGATTGAAGACTTAATGGCGGAATCGCGATCTGATTTGAAGAATCAGGGAGAGAAAAAACATCCTTCAGATTTCGCTTTATGGATGAAAGCTTCTCCAGAGCACATCATGCGTTGGAATTCACCTTGGTCCGTTGGTTTCCCTGGCTGGCACTTGGAGTGCTCAGCGATGAGTACCAAATATTTAGGGAAGACCTTTGACATACATGGCGGCGGAAATGATCTAAAATTCCCCCATCACGAGAATGAAGTGGCTCAAAGTGTGGGTGCTTGCGATTGCCAACCAGCGAGATATTGGCTGCATACCAATATGCTATTGATGAATGGCCGCAAAATGTCTAAGAGTGACGGCAACACTATTTCTCCAAACCAGTTGTTTTCCGGAGATAGCCCGCACGTTAGTAAGGGATACTCTCCAATGGTGATTCGTTTCTTTATGTTGCAATCGCATTATAGAAGTACCTTAGATTTAACGGATGAGGCTTTGCTGGCGGCAGAAAAAGGTTACCGTCGTTTAATGGAAGCTTTCCGTACGGTACAAGCGATGGAACCAGCAGCGGATGCTAAAGCTGGAGCTTTGGATGGTGAAATCAGTCAGCTTATAAATCAGGCTTTCGAAGAAATGAGTGATGACTTCAATACACCGAAGGCCATGGCCCGTTTGTTTGAACTGGTGACTCGAATCAATGGAATTAAAGATGGGCATTTGCCGAAGAATGAAGTTTCGGGTGAAACACTTGGTCGCTTAAAGTCTGCTTTTGAAGCTTTGATCTTCCAGGTGTTGGGGTTACAGGATGAGATGGCTGCCGGAGATAATGGTACAAACCTAGTAGATGGTTTGATGGACATCATTATTGACCTTCGGAAAGATGCTCGTACGAATAAAGATTGGAGTACATCGGATAAGATTCGAGATATGTTGGGAGCCTTGGAGGTTCAGCTTAAAGATGGCAAAGAAGGGACAACTTGGGTGAAAAATTAAGATAACTTACTATCTTGAGTTCGGTTGATGTCTTGGTTGAAGCCTACAATTTTCCTAGGTGTCATTTCTCAGGAAGAAAGTAGTAATATTGAACCAATTGTCGCCAAATAACGTTTATAAGTATGGTGAAGTATGCTAATATTCATTTTCCTGTCCAGTTTTTGTTGCGTTTCACCTACGTGAATAGGCTTGAAAACCAGAACCAGACTCCAATAGGTTGGCACTTGAATCTCAATAATATCAGCATTTTGTCTTTTTGCCCACCTCGCCACTTTTGGCCTGATAGCATGCTAAAGGCAACTTCCGATGCAGCCACTGCACCACTCGAAAAGTGGCAGATTTTCTACTCAAGGTTAAAAAAACATTAGGATATGCACGACAGCGAAATTTTTGACAAGGCAATAACTTGGGCCCAACGTCAAGGCTTAACGAATATTAAGGCTAATCATGGAGACTTTGAAGTGCCTTCTCAGTTTAACCGCCCAGGTGAAGACATGCCAGTTATTCCAGATATTACTGGTTTCAGAACGGGAAATAAGAATTACATTGAAATCGCAGAAAAAACCGATGAGGTACAACGAGTTGTTTCTCGCTGGAAACTTTTGGGAACGATGGCGGCGATGAAAGGAGGAAAGCTTTATCTGTTGGCTCCTAGAGGTCACAAAGCTTTTACAGAAGACCTAGTGAATCGCTACAACTTAAGTGCTAAGATCGTAAGCATTTAAATCAAGACTCCGATACAACTTTGTATTTAAAGATATAATAGGTGAAGCGGGATAATGCCTGCTTACTTTACCTTCGGGAAAAACATTGGCTCACTTGATCACTCAAGGAGCCAATGTCTATTTTATACATCGTCTAAATTGCTGTAGTTTAGGCTTGATGCGTAGCCAGCTTATTGACGGCTGTGTACCCCCTTAATTGCATATTGAAGGTTCCTCTGCCGGCTGTACTAGACCTCAAATGGCTCACATAACCGAACATTTCCACTAGTGGCACTTCGGCATGTACTACTATTCTTCCATGTTCCAGTCGCTGCCCTTTGATTAAGCCTCTCCGTCGGTTTAAATCACCTATAACGGTGCCTAGGTAAGGCTCTGGCGTTTGTACTTCCACCTGCATGAGTGGTTCAAGCAATTGAGGAGCCAGGTCCCTAGCCATCTCCCGGTACGTATTCTGGGCGCAAAGTTCGAAGGCCAATGGTTTAGAATCTTTGGAGTGCGTTTTACCATCCCATAAGGTCACCTTGAGGCTTTCCAATGGATGACCCGCTAATGGCCCAGATTCCATCGCAGTCCGGAAACCCTTTTCTACGAAAGGAATCAAGCTTTTCGGGATGTTCCCGCCGACTACCTTGTCAATGAACTGCAACCTACCATTCGATGGGTCTGCTAAGAATGCTGGATCAGCAGGGCCTAATTCTACATCCATTTCGGCAAAAAGCCCTGGACCTCCACTTTGCTTCTTCAGCCTTCCCCATTGCCGACCAGTTTCCTGCAAACGTTCAAAATAGCTCACCTGCGGTTGCCCGATATTAACTGCAACACCAAAATCGTGTTGCAACTTATCTAGTACAATCTCGAGGTGTAGCTCACCCATACCTTGGATAATAGTCTGGCCTGTTTCCTGATTATGAGCGACTTTAAAAGTAGGGTCTTCCTCGGCCAGTCTAGCTAGCGCAAGCCCTAGTTTATCTAGTTGTGCCGTTTTGACCACCTCAATCGCTACGCCCATAACGGGTTTGGGTACATACAGACTTTCCAGTAGAATAGGCGCTTTCATATCCGCAATCGTATCGCCGGTGCGAGTCTGCTTCAAAGACAAAGACGCTACAATATCTCCGGCGAAAGCTTCCTGCAATTCGGTACGCTTATTGGCGTGCATCTGATACAATTGACTGATTCGTTCTTTTTTACCCGTTCGAACATTCAGTATAGAATCACCAGCAGCCAATCTGCCGCTATATATTCTGAAAAAGCTCAACCTTCGATTTTGCTCATCTAGGATCACTTTAAAGACGAGTCCGGCAAAAGGTGCCTCGGGATCTACCGCCCTCTCAATGGATTGTTGATTGCCTGGATCAAGTCCTTCTGTACTAGGCGTATCCAATGGCGAGGGTAGATATAAACCGATAGCATCCAGCAAGGGCTGTACCGCGATATTTTTATAGGCAGCTCCTGCCAAAACAGGAACCATAGATCGCTGTACAACAGCTGATCGCAAGCTGGCTTGCCATTCCTCTTCTCTAATCGAATTTGACTGATCTAAGTAGCGATCGAGTAATGCCTCATCCGTACTGGCCAACTCCTCAAGTAATGCGTTCCTATGGAACTCTACCGATTCTAGCAGCTCTGCCGGAATAGCTGTTGACTGAGCTTGGCCGGTTTCTTTCGACCAAACCAAGGCTTCCCTACTCAAAAGATCGACTACTCCCACAAAAGCATTATCCTTAATGATGGGCAATTGAATGGGCCAGGCATTCGCGCCTAACTGATCCTTCATCTGCTGAATGACAGTAAAGAAGTCAGATCCAGGGCGATCCATTTTATTGACATAGGCAATGGCAGGGACAGCATACCGTTGGCTCTGCCGCCAAACCGTTTCAGACTGCGGCTCTACGCCAGCAACAGCATCAAATAACATCACCATGCCGTCCAAAACCCGAAGCGATCGTTCTACCTCAATAGTAAAATCAACGTGTCCGGGCGTATCAATGATATTGATTCGATGTGTTTGCCCGTTCACTTGCCATTCCGTTTGAGTAGCAGCGGCACTAATGGTGATTCCCTTTTCAATTTCAGGTTTGAGCGTATCCATCTGGCTATTGCCCTGGTGGGTTTCGCCAATCTTATGAGATTTACCTGTGAAATAAAGGATCCTTTCCGTTAAAGTTGTTTTGCCCGCATCGATATGGGCAACAATTCCAATATTGCGCAATAAATGAAGCGCTCTTCGTTTCATCATTAAAGTTTTGAAAATAAAGAATACAGCTTAGCTCCGGTGCTTTCTGAATGCGAATAGCAGCTCAACTGCAAGGGGGTTGAGTTAGAAAGCACGGACCTTTCCTGTTAAATACCGTAATGTTTACTGTGAACCTAAAAACTGATTTGGAGCTTGTCTACAAAGGCTCGGAACGAGCAGCTAAATCTTGAGGCGATAAATAAGGAGAAACGTTCCTAAGGATGAAGCTTGGACAAGCTCATGCAGAAATAAAGCGTAGAGGGCGGAAAGCCCCTTTGAAAGGAATTGATAATTTACGTTTCATCGTATTTAGTTTTATCTCTCCTATAAACGATGAGGGTAGGTGGAAAGTTCCCTTCCGGTATGAAGTTTTGTAAAAGTTGATCAGGCATGCCCGATTCAAGGGGTCATAATTCCATGAGTAGATGTAGCACCTTGTCTTTACGGTGGCGGGAAATGCTGATTCTACTCCCATCTTGCATAATGAGATATCCCCCTTCTGTTTTATGATAGGATTCGATCATTTTCAGATTGACGAGGTGAGATTGGTGGACGCGAGCGAAGTCGTAGTCTTGCAAAATTTCTTCGAATTCTTTGAGGGTTTTGCTGACGAGTAGGCGATTGCCTGAGGCGAGATAAAAAGAGGTGTAATTATTTTCTCCCTGACATCTGATTATTTCTCGGATCGGAACAAATAGGGTTTTCTCTGCGGTGGGTAGGGCTAGTCGCTTATCATCAGATTTTTTGTCTAGATTTTGAATGAGCTGCTTGAGGCGATGGTTTTCCCATTTTAGAGAGAGATTATCTTTCACCTTTTGTACGGCTTCGATCAGTTCAGGGACTTTGATGGGTTTGAGCAGGTAGTCGATGGCACAAAACCTAATAGCCTGTAAGGCATAATGGTCATAAGCTGTCACAAAGATGATCTCAAAGTCTATTTGTTTAATTTGCGCCAGTAGATCAAAGGCGTTGCCGTCTGGCATCTCTACATCTAGGAAGACGAGGGCGGGTTGCTGATCTCGTATAGCATGTAAGCCAGCTTCGACATTGGCTGCTTTTTGGAGTATGTCCAAATCAGGGAAGTGCTGTTGGAGTAGGCGCTCCAATAGCTCTTGGTTATGTTTTTCGTCTTCGACGATGATGGTTTTTATCACTCTAATCTAAGTTTTATCTACTCCTAATGAAGAGCATTTTTTGCTTACAGCATTCCACCAGCCGATGCTGTTTTTAGCCTCAATACCGACAAAGCTCAAGGTGTTATCATATAGTCTTTTAGAAGGAAAGCGCTTGATGTGATATCGAGCTAATAATTCTGACCCTCCACCAATGTATAAATTTGGCCAGGCAATTGCATCTTCAGTAGAAGATTTCTTCCATAAGCTTTTTGAGTCGTCGACATTAAGACTGATAACTTCAAATCCCCTCTTCTTTAGTTCTGAATATTGCGCACTGACTTCTTTGTGAAAGGCCCGACAAGGCCCACAAGCTGTATGCCAGAAAGTTAGTAAGGTTAATTTGTTCACTTGTACAACTTTAGATAACTGTATTTCCTTTCCATCAATAGAAGGTAAGGTATAGTCTATAAAGTTAATTACCTGGCTAACCTTGCCTAGTTCTTCTACTGCAGCTTTCACCCTTTTGTAATCTAGTCCGGGAGCTAGGTTGGGGTCTAATTTCGAAAATAGATTTCTGATGAGCTCGATTTCTTCCCCCTTTAAGTATTCCCCATTGAATTCCCCTGGCCCCTGCGTTTGATCTGTGATTGATTTTAGTAGATATAAATGAATCGCTGAGGTTTCTTCTGCAAAGTATTTTTCGTAGAGCTTCAATACTCTAGATCTTGGGCCTGGGTAAACATATTTACGCATGTAGTCCATCTGACTAGATTCAGGGAATATCCACAAGGGTCTTTCACCTAAGGCCTTTTTGTATTCTGTGAAAAATTGCCGTCGAAAGATGTTGTCTGGGCCAGTCAGTACCTCAAAATTAGAAAACCTATAATAACTAGGATCGCCAGCTACATCAAACCTAATGGTAATAACACCTGGTTCCGTATGAACAAGTTTTCGACTATACCCTGAAAGGTTATCAATATTTTTTTCAAATCTGATATATAGCTCCTTCATATAATCACAGCTTCCGTGGAAAGTAAACCCACCATTTTGAATTTTTACAATGGTTCTATCATCCAAGTTTTGATCAGAATAGTACAGGGCTAGTGAAAGCCCGTCTCCGTTAGCAACGATTCCTTTCAAAGTGTATTTGAACATGTCAATGGGATTATGGTGTGGAAAAGTACCCCTGACCAGAGTTGGTTAAGGGTGCTGTCATTCATTTAATGCTTAACTAGATGGGGATATTAATGGATACTTGGGTGCCTTTTTTCCCTTTTTTGAGTTGGTTGAGATCTTGGACGATTACTTTAGCAAGTTTTCCATACAGTAATTCTAAGCGTTTGCGATTTAGGTGTAATCCCAGTTGGTTTCCTCCCATGGAACGATGAAGGTTTTCGGCGATACCTACCCCGTTATCTTGGATCACAATGTCGAGTGAGCCATTCTTCTGGCTAATTGTTAGGTCTATTTTCCCATCTACCTCATTTCCTCTAAGGCCATGGATAATGGCATTTTCCACATATGGTTGTAACAAGAGGGCCGGGATATCGGTATTGTGCAGATCTACCGATTGGTCCACTTTAATGTTCCAGGCGAAGGACTTTCTTAGGGCTTCTAGTTTGCAGTATTGCCTAATGGTGGATAATTCTTCTTCTAAGGAAATAATCCCTTTCTTGGTCTGGTTGAGGACGGCGCGCATGAGGCCACCTAGTTCAGCTAAGTACTGGCTTGCCTGCTGAGATCTATCAGAGAGAATTAGATTTTGGATAGAACTCATAGTGTTGTAGACGAAGTGTGGGTTTAGTTGGGAGCGGATAGAATTGAGTTCCATTTCTATCATTTGGCGTTGACGTTCTAAGTTTTTCTCTCGTATTCTACCGATGATTCGGAGACTCAGCCAAGTTAGCAGGCCAAAGAGTAGGCTCAAACCTATTGCAGCTTGCCAAACTGGGTTTTTCCACCGCGGGATGATGACGGATGGTTGTGTGGCAAATTCCTTTAGGTTGTCGTCTAAGGATGCGTAAGGCTGTTCAAACAGTACCGGTAATGTTGGATGCCTTTGATGAAAATGGGCAAATACTGGTTTGGAATAGAAGGTGTGAGGAAGTTACCGGCTACTCAGCCGAAGAGATAATTGGTAATCCTAAAGCTTTTGAATTGTTATATCCTGATCCGGAGTATCGTGAATTAGTGCTCAATAGGGTCAACAGGGATAAGGACTACACGGATGAAACAATTGTCACTTGTAAAGATGGAGGGCAACGGACGATTATCTGGATTCATC
>JAHQWA010000277.1 GCA_019634045.1 Saprospiraceae bacterium | reverse complement strand
CCTCCTGCATCCGTTAAGGTGAGGGTGTAAGTTGTGGTGAAACTCGGCTTTAACACTGCATCGAGTTGATCAGCGGTAGAGACTCCATCCGTTGGAGTCCAGCTTACGAGGGATGGATCGAAATTAAGTATGGGCTTTAAGACGAGGCTATCTCCTAATTGTAGCTCTTGGTCAGGACCTAACTCCAATTGCAGTGCGGCACTCGTTTCAATTACCACCTCCCTTTGCACTTCACAGCCACCAGCATCTCGCACATGGATCATATATGTTCCAGACTCCAATCCGTCAAAGCTAAACGGCAGACTGGGTATAGGGTTGAAAAAGGCGCCGTCTGGTGAAAATTCATAAGGAGGATTACCACCGGTAATGGAATTGATAGCCACCCGCGTTGGTGCATCACAACCTCCGGCTAGGGTGCTGATTTCCGCCGATAAAGGACTAGGATCCGTTAAAGTTATACTCACATTTTCGGTACATCCATTGGCATCCGTAATGATCGCCTCGTACAAACCTGGAGCTAGATCTAATCTGGAAGGGACAACATCCCCGTCCGACCAAGCAATATCATAGGGTGCTCTCCCGCCACTGATGGTCAAGGTAATAGCGCCATCTGCCTCTCCCGGACAGCTAATGAGTTGTACATCTTCCTCAACGATCATATCGCAGACAGGGGGAGTGAAGTTTAAGGTGCTTTCACACTGGATGGGACAATTATTCGCATCTACAATAGTGAATTGATAATTGCCTGCTAGCAAGTCTGTAATGGATATATCGCCTTCCGTATCCAAGGTTGTATTTCCTGGGATTGGGCCTGTCCAAGTTATGGAGTAGGGAGCTGTTCCACCAGTGATGTTGAGTAGAATTACCCCGTCAGCCAAGTCCTCAGCACTCGCTGGGGTAGCTTCACTGCAGCTTAAGGCCACAGCTAAGGGTTCTGCCAAGGTGATGGAGGCGGTTTGTGAACAACCATCCGCATTGCTAACGGTAACATTGTAGTCCCCAGCAGTCAAGCCCTGTGGAGCGGCGATTCCGTCCAATTCATCTCTATTCCAATCAATCGTTAAAAGACTAAGATCATCCACGCTGGTGATTGACAAGTTTCCTGTCGCATCTCCTGCACAGCCAATCGTTTGTTCAATCGCAATACTGACTGGGGCGAGACTACTCACTTCCAGAACCACAGGAACTAGCGCTATATCACACACTTCACTTTCGATGCCGGCAAATACAGTATTGCTAGTGCTTGAAAAAGTGGCCGGTTCATCGATGGGGCTATTCCCTTCCATATCTTCAAACCACAGCAACTCCAAACTATTATCACTTAGGATAGAATCGGTTAAACTGGTAAGATCGAAAGTGGCTTCACCACTCGACTCTTCACAACGGACAATAGGTTTGGCGGGAGTCTGCAAACTGGCAGAAGAAACCACCTGAAGTTCCAATGGAATCGGTTCGGATTCGCAAAAATCATTTTCAATCGTGGCAAAAACCGTCGTGGAACTAGAAAGGAAATTATCGGCCGGGTCTACTTCTGCAACAGTTTCTTCATCCTTATACCAAGTCACTGTGAAATTGGTCGAAAGACTATCGTTTAATGCTGTAAGATCGAAAGTGGCCTCCCCGTTACTTTCTTCGCATTGTATCAAAGGTGGCAGCTCCACAACCTCCCCAACACCATCAAAAATGATGATACTCACAGCATTGCCTAAGGCGTCCAGGTTATCAATATCGCCATCGTATCCACACTCACTGTACGCCTCAATTTCGGTAAGCGTGGTGAAACCACTACTCAAGAAATCAATAACGCTAATCAAACCATTGGTTTGGATATAGGAAAAGCCCCAAACTTGGTAGGTACCAGGCGGTAAACTGGCAAAGTCAAAGTCACCATCGGTGTTAAAATCAATAATGGTGAAAATTCGGTTGATATCTTGCGTGAGAATGAAGGCATATTCGTAGTTGAAACCTGGTGCATCAGGCTCATTTTCATCCGCCTCCTCATAAGTGACTAAGAACGGACCAATGTCTTGACCGGTACATAGTTCGATAGGAGAGGTGAAGAAGCCTGCATCAACCGGAAGTACAATATCTCCGGCATCTGTATCAAAGCATAGCGAAACGGTACCATTAGCATTGAAGGTTCCAGCGGCAATATTGGCAATAAAGGCGCTATTCGCAGCGGAATTTCCGGCTCCGGGCGTTTCTGAATTATTGAAGTTGCGAATATCATAGTTGTCGCGGTTATTCCAGTCATCGCTATCGGTATTGGAGAATTCCACCAGCCGTCCAGACTGACTTTGCGTCCCCATATCTATGGACGTTGGACTATTCATGACTTCCTGCGTGATCTCTACTCCGCCCCAGTATATCGCATGTACGACGGTTTCGCAGCGATCTCTTACTTGTACCACATCTCCTCCATTTCGCAAGCCCAATGGCCAGGCGGGTAGATCCTCTCCCGTATCTGGACAAGGACAGTATACCGAAGAACTAGAAGATGGAGTGATATTGCAAGCACGCAAACAGTCATCCGTGTGAGAGAGAATGTATACGCCATCCCGATCTGCATCGGTTGGATCATCAGCGGGGATGGAGGGATTTCGGTCCAAGCCATTGTAAATGACAATAATGGAACCTGGGTTGACAGCCGAAAAACAATCGCCAAAGATTAGGTGCCCCGTCGCACTACCTTGACCAGATACCGCAATATTATTATCATCCAAGATCCAGCCCTCGAGATCTACTGGAGCCTGGGGGTTATCCACTGCTCCAACAACCAATAATTCGATGTATTCCTTTACGTTATTACCGCCTTCTCCATTGGAGAATTCATTGATAATAAGTCCCCCTTGTTCAGGTTGGAAAGGCGCGTTGCCGCTAAATTGGCTATAAATGCTAAGTGGTAAAAAAAGCGAGAAAAAGACAATAGGTAACAATAATTTCATTAGCTCGAATTAGGAATTAATAATTCGTTTTCTCACATTTCCTTAAGATGTAATGGGAAAGACTAAACGAGCCGAAAAGCGCGAGTCTTCGGGATTATAGAGAAGAATTGGAGTGTTGCTGTTGCTGTTAAAAATATCCCTGTACTAAAGCGTTTTTGGAAAACCAAAACGCTTTGATCTATTTATACAGGAGCTGAAGGGGCGGGAGAACCCAGACCTTTCCAGCCTTAGTATAAACGTCCTCCGAAGCAAGAATATTTTGGGCCGCAAAGATTAAAAATTAATTTGTTTATCTTTAATAAGTAGGCATAAAAAGCCAATCGCTGACAGACAAATCTGGGTGAATTTTAGCTAATCCCCAGATCCAAAAACTAAAATATTTTACATGAAGAACCTACACTTGATTTTGCTCTTTTTGATGACCATTAGTGCCTCCCTTACCGCTCAGTCTTGGCAGAAAGCCAGGGTGAGCGAGGATTACACGATAAGCACCGAACAGATTACACCTCCGCTTTCGCTAGAAGAACGTGATGGTGCCGGGTACAATCAGATCTCTGGTTTTCCGGTAGGAGGCAGAGCGAATCCTAATTTCAAAAATTTTCGAAATGTAACTTTAGTAGATCTTAATGGAGATCAAAAAGATGACATCTTATTGGGCTTTGATAATCGACTCCGCGCCTATACTGACGAAGGACTTCTTTGGGAAAAGACGCTCAGTGGATTTATTATCTATCCCCCTTCAGTAGCTGATATCAATGATGATGGAGAGTTGGATATTGTACAAACTACGGGTAGTATCAATGGGACGGGGAGGATCTATCTATTGGATAAAGACGGTAATACGCGTTCAGGTTGGCCACTCAATTTTGATGGAAATTGGATATTGACGGCTGCTGCACTAGCCGATTTAGATGGGGACAATGAAATGGAAATTATTTTTGCCGAACGCCGAAGTCCTAGTGGCAGAATACACGCTGTGAATTATGATGGTTCATCTTTTGGTGGGAATTGGCCGGTGACCCTAGATGCTACCCCAGCTGTAACACCTTCGGTTGGCGATGTGGATGGTGATAATGCGGTAGAAGTAGTGGTTAATTCCACCGAAAGTCGATATGTGATTCAAGCCAATGGACAGCTGGAATCTGGTTTCCCGATTAAAACTCATCCGGAAAGAAGGTATAGTTTCCAATCCCCCATCTTGGCCGATTTGAATGACGATCAAGCCCTTGAAATTATTGGCGCAACACATGGAGATAATGTAGGAGGGAAACCGGAATTTTATGTCATGGAGGGAGATGGGAGTAATTACCCAGGATGGCCCAAAGCTATTGCAGAAGACTCCTGGACTTTTAATACGCCGACTGTACTTCCTATGGATGGGGATTTCCAGATCTTTATGAGCCGGCCCATCGGTGATGATGAGAACAAGGATATGCTGTTCGCTTGGGATGGAGGAGGAACAGCCCTGAACGGTTTTCCAATTCGAAAGAATGGAGGTCTGGAGGGGCTCATTACGGTGGCAGATGTCGACAATGATGATGCCTTTGAATTGGTATTTGGTTCTAATACCATTGATGCCGAGGGTAATGGCTTTATTCATGCCTATGAGATGGATGGACAAACCGAAGTGCCAAATTTTCCCATACGACCGAGAGGATGGACCTTCATGAACGGGGCTAACTTTGGAGATGTAAATGGCGACGGAAAAATGGATCTGGTTGCTCTGACTTATACGCAAACCTTTGGAGCTGGGGTAGATTCGGTTTTTCTGAATGTGTATGACCTAAATGTTCCCATTGCTGTAGAGGACGTTTTGTGGGGCACTTACAAAGGGAGCAATAGTCGTGATGGAAGACTTCCAGAAATGGTTGTATTGAATACGGCAGAACTAAGCAAAGAAAAACTGGAGTGGAAAGTCGTTCCCAATCCTATGCAGGATGTAGGAATGATCCAGCTTGTTATCGAACAATCTACCTACAGTCGGGTTTCTTTATTAGATGTAAACGGCAAAAAGATCCGCACTGTTTTTGAAGGGCCACTCAATAAGGGAGAACATCAAATGCCAATTGATACCAGAAGTCTTCCAACAGGGATTTATCTGTTGTCCTGGGAAAGCAATGCAGGTCGATCTGTGCGGAAGATGATCGTCAATAGGTAAGGAGAGCTTTTCTATTATATGGTTATCTTTGCGGGCCAATTCTTAAATGATAAAATCGATAAGCCATGGCTTTAACGGAATCTAATATGCTACCTCTCGGGACGGTAGCCCCTGCTTTTACTTTACCGGATACAGTGAGCGACCAAGATGTGAGTCTTGATGAAGTGGTCGGAGAAAATGCCTCAGTTGTCATGTTTCTTTGTAACCACTGTCCTTATGTAATTCATGTCAATGAGGAAATTGTTAGGGTAGTGGATGATTATAAATCTAAGGGTGTAGGGTTTATAGGAATTAGTTCTAATGATGTAGTCAACTACCCACAAGATGGTCCTGACAAAATGAAAGTACATGCTCAGGAAGTAGGTTATAACTTCCCGTATCTATATGACGAAAGCCAAGACGTGGCCAAAGCCTATGATGCAGCTTGTACCCCTGACTTCTACATTTTTGATGGCGACAAGAAACTGGTTTACCGGGGTCGCCTAGATAGTTCTCGCCCTAATTCAGGTAATCCCTTAACGGGTGTTGACCTCCGTGCTGCTCTGGATGCCGTGTTAGAGGGTGAGGCAGTAACGGATAAGCAATATCCGAGCGCGGGTTGTAATATTAAGTGGAAGAGAGCTTAGGAAGCGATTACTGCATCCCTGGCTTTTGCCACATCAAATTACAGAAATCGGAAATTTCCATAATTTCCGATTTCTGTTACCTGCCTCCCTACTGAAACGGATTACTCCATTTCTCATCAAAATACATGTTCTGGCCGCTTAAGGTTTTCAGGAAGGCAGTCAAATCGGCTCGTTCCTGCATTGTAATGTTGAGCTGTTGTCCGGCTCCTCCCCCTTGCCCCGGGCCCATCATTCCGCGGCCTAGTCTAGGGTCCAAGTTGGGATTCCCTGCTCCCTCAATGTCGTTATAATGATCAATCACTTGGTCAATGGTGGTGAAGAGGCCATCGTGCATCAAGGGGCCATTCAATTCGCCCGCTGGATTAAAGAGGTCGCGCAGGCTTGGCGATCGAGTGATATCAAAATCTGGCTGATTGGGATCTAGTCTATTGGTGATTACACCATTGTTCCGCGACCTGGGGTCGATGTCAAATTCCGGGGCGCGATGGCAGATGTTACATCCGAGACCTCCCCCAGTGCGCCCAGTGACGCCCTGCATCTGAGGGGGCGTCATGAAGAGCTGCTTACCACGGTTTTCGGCAGCCGTGAAATTGCTGAAATTTGCATTATTATTGGGCGTGTTGGCTCTCCCTTGGTCGTATTTGGTATCAAATGATTGGATACTGCGAATAAATTGCGCCAAGGATTCCTGCATCCGTTCTTCTGTGATCTCAGTATCTCCATAGACAGCGGTAAACAGTTCCTGATAGTAGTCCTTATCCCTGAGTTTTTGAATTAGGTCCGCCAAGCCAGGATTCCCATTTTGACCACTAAATCCCATTTCGATATGATCTTGGATAGGCTGGGTCGTTTGATCCTCCAGGGTGTTGGCCCGCTCATCCCAAAAAAAACGTGCCTCATCTGCAAATCTAGAATTGACTAGCCGCATCGAATGCCTCCCCGTTATCCCATTCACCCCTTCACTTAAAGCATTTTCATCTCCAAAGGCCTTTTCCTGTTGATGGCACGAAGCACAGGAAACCGTATTGTCAATGGATAAGTTCACATCATAAAACAATACCCTGCCCAACGTAGCGCCCAGGTCCGTAATGGCATTATTCCCAGTATTGTCTTTGGTGATGTAGTTGGGGATTCCTTGCTGAGCATAATTGTACAAGTTGTCGAGGTCGATGGCTCCTTGGAAGGTACTTTCTATGGCTGAGACGGGGTCTGGCGCAGGAGGGTTGTTGTCTTCATTGTTGTTGTCATCTACTTCAATGGGATCACTGGTACAGGAAACAAGTAAGAAAAAGCAGCAAAATCTAAGCAGCATGTTACAGCTCATGTTCAATGTTTTGGAATTAAATAATGCGTAGCGAAGTTGATAACTCTAGGAGAGAAGCGGGTAGGAGGTGATTTTGGGAAAGTTCGCCCAATGTTTTTGTGGTCTGCGTGCTAGAATAACGAGCGAATTGGTACTTATTATTGCAAAAAACGTACCAGAGGGATTTATTGGTGGATCGCTCTCCTTCCTATAGATGCTTTCTTTCTGAATAACTTGCAGTTTCTATTACTTTTTTTCTAATCTAAAGAAAACGGTAGCTTTTCCATCCAATGTTTCAATACGGTTTTGGAGCATTCCTAAGCGTTGAGCCACCGACTGGGAAGCAAGGTGAGGTTCATCTGTAGCGGCGATAAGATATTCAAAGCCCAATGCTTGGAAGGCATAGTCAATCACCAATTGGGCGGCTTCCGTTGCATAGCCGTTTCCAGCAGCATCCGCTTGGAGCGCATATATGAGCTGGGGTTGCGACTCTTCAAAGAAGAACCACAGTCCAGCATAACCAATAAAGGCATCGGTTTCCTTGTGGGTAATCTTCCAGAGCCCATAACGGTCTTCCTCAAAATGCTGGGCATTTTGAGCGAGAATTTGTGCTGCCAGTTCGACAGTAATAATTTCATCATCCCATAAATATTGGCGAACAAAAGGAGAGGTATTCATCTTGTGAAAGTGCTCCAGTTCTTCCATAGGAAAGGGACTCAATTGCAATCTAGGAGAGGATAGTATTAGGCTTTGCATGCTTTGTCAAGAGTTTATGCTATTTTTCTATCGCCAATAACGGCCAAGTCATAGATTAGGTTCCATGCTAGAGCCGTGATTTAATTATACTTATAAAATAGATTGAATAGATGAAAAACTTGCTTCTAGCATTTCTCACTTTTGGATTGTTGAGTAGTTGCACTCAGACAGTCGAGGAAGAAAAAATTATTGAAAAAGAGGTGGTCAAGGAGGCACCGAAGAAACAATTGCGACATGTGGTTCTATTTAAATTCAAGGATAGTTCCACCGAAGCAGATGTCCAAAGTGTGGAAGCTGCTTTTTCTGCTTTACCAGGAAAGATTCCAGAAATTAGCGACTACGAATGGGGAACCAACAACAGTCCGGAAGGCCTAGACAAAGGTTTTACCCATTGTTTCTTTCTTTCTTTTGATAGCGAAGCCGATCGGGCTGTCTACCTGCCACATCCTGATCACAAAGCTTTTGGGGATGTACTGAAACCTCATCTAGAAGATGTATTAGTACTAGATTATTGGACGGGCGAGGAGTAGAAAATAGCTACGAGGAGGCTGGTAACAGCTGAAAATTCAATAGGAATTGCCGGACCTTTTCTGTAGGCATTTCGCAGGGTTTCAGTAGGTGCTGTTCCGAGGTGAGATAGTAGTTGAAACTGATAAAGTCTTTGCCGCCCAGTTGTTCGGCAAAGACTTTAATGCTTTTGCCCCCATTGAAATCTTTTCTGCTGAGTCCATATCTATTACCTTCATACATTACCTCAGAATAACCATTTGGGATATGTTGTATCTTTTCAAATATGGACAGCATATTTCGTTTATGAATTTGGTAGTACAATCCTAAATCTTGTGGCGTAAATCCATTATTGAACTTGATGTCAGAGAAAGTGTAGATACCTCCTCGTTGATATTCACCCTTTTCATTCGGGAAAACACCTCTCCTAACCGTGATAGTAAGGACTCCATCAATTTTTTCAGACGCTAGTTCCAAGCGCAAAACGGCTTGCTGAACATGCATGGCTAGCCGGAAAAAGCAAAACAAATCTACTAAATGTGTTTCAGGATTAAAGTACAGGATGTATTGGCCATCGGCTGGTTTTCCTGTATTAGATCATGATTGAAAATTAGGGTACCCCTTTGTGCAGTTACGATGTCTTGATTGTTTGCGGCTACGCTACTGTTGGGCCTGCCTTGACCTTGCTCTTTGAGGATGCATATCAATAGATACGGACTGGTAGATATTTTGGATTTCAAAAAATGAGATAATTCTTCTTTTTTTGCACCGTATCTACTATCTGTATTTAACTGAGATATTTTAAATCAAACCAAGCATGAAAACATCATTACTCTTCATCCTCATAGTAGCTTGTTGGTCTTGTCAAGATAACTCCGGTAGCGAGGAAGCTAATGAACGCCCAAAGTCGCAGCATGGCCTCACCTTCGAACAAGTAGCGGATAGTCTTCCGCTTTTCAAATTACCACTACGTGTTGGCAAATCATTATTGGATAAGTATGAGGGAAAGAAATTGAATCTGCAGTTTCCGTCTACTACATCTGCTGGCTTGGAGCCGAAAAAGGTGGTAGCGCTGGGACGAGTTCAAGGGTTTTCAACAACTATGCTGCTATTATATTGCGCTTATCCGATGGATTCAGAGGTGGATGATTATGATCAAATGCTATTAGTTAGCTATTTGGATTCGGGAGAACTCGCGACGCATTTGGTACTGGATGTGGGCGGAACTGGTTTTGCTTCCACGCAAAATTGGATTAAAGGTGACGGGGAGATCCTGACAGCAGTCATCGCGGAGATGGAGGAAGTGGAGGTAAAGGTAAAGGCCTATCAATTCAAGGATGGAGAATTTGTTGAAAGCGGCCAATTTTCGAAGATTTTTCAGGATGGAGCTTACCAACAATATTTAGAGGATTTAGTGAAAAAATAAAGCTACAATCTTCACTTATAAACCTTCATTAGTTTATTCAAATAGAACATTTGAACTTCCGGTTCGGCAGCAAGTGTTCATGCAGCGCAAGTAGAATCATACTGGGGGAGAACACATACGCTTGGAAGCCGGGATCTTGACCATAAAAGTCAAGTTCAGGCTTTTCCTTTATAGGCTCGTGCGAGAAAGAAACTCTTCTATGTTTACTAGTTTACGGATAGAGAAAATCCCGACCAGCAATGTGATCGGGACCTGTCCCCGGTTTTTGGGGGCTCCTTTGAAGTTGGATCATCTAGAGGGAGCCGTTACAAGAGGCTAATGACTATGAGACTACTATACCAAATTAGAAGTTGGAGTGTGCCTACTCCGAAGAGTAGGCACTTGGATACGTTCCAGCCCTAAAGGCTGACTGGGTCATAATTGGGCATTTGGAGGTAAAAGATAATGACGCTTGTGAGTTGATCTCAGGCCATTATGCTACAGCACACCGAAAGCGTACTGAGGGATGATAAGGCCAGGTTCAAATGACTGCCAATAAGACCATTTAGGTATCAAAGACAGCAGCGCCGGTACCTCAACTGTTGTTGGTGTAATTAAAAGGGTCAAACTGTTTTCTTTTAGGGTAGTTGACATGGTTTTTTAGGGTTTTAGTGCTTCGTGTTACTATTGGGGCCGAAGATTAGGGTCTCCTAATACCAGTCGGAGACCCCAACGAACATCGGTATTTGGGTGAAAAGAGTTTAATGAAGAGACCTATCATACAAAACTTTGTTTACCGTTAATGAATAGACAATAGGGATGACTATTACCTTTATTACAAAACGGACTCTTCATCATTGGGTGTTGTTTGTTAGTAGTTGGATCCCAAAAGAGAACTATCTCTTATAGACCCATAATTCTTTCCATTGACTGTATATATGTTCAGAGGCTTTAGCTTTATAAAGCCCTTTTAATTCGCTGAGTTTGAATTTCCAGATTCCTTTTTCTGCTTTTCCATTTTCATCATACTTGAAACCCATTACGGTGAAATATTGGGCATCGAGAAAGGCAAAACTCAGGTCTCTAGCGAAAACGTAAGCCGGTTGTTCATTTGATAAAGCTGCATCCGTTAAATGCAGGGTACTATCCTGTAAATTCAATTCATTCCACTGTAATCCTGCTCCTTGCGGTAAAGGTCGTTGCAGGGTATCTTGCTCGGGGGCAATATTCAAGAACACAATATCATCATCGACAATGCCTAGGTTTCCAAAGGGAATCTTATCCTCTACAATACCGCGGGCCATGAAGACGATATCATCATCGACGATCAGGTATTTTCTTTTTTTAGCTAAATGGATGGATTTTGGCAGGGGAGTACTCGGGCTACTTACAAACCGAATGGTGTCCTTGGTCATGACGGAATCACTACTCAGCATGTAATGGCCGCTCAAAGATGGCTCAACGGCAACAAGGCTGTTGACTTTAAGCGTTACTCGGTCTGAAGGCTTATTGGTTTGCTGATTGGAATAAGAACTACTCCAACCTAAGATAAACACAATTAGTACCAGTCCAGCCCCACTGACTATAGATAGCCAGTATTGTTTAGTTTTCATGGTTTCCTTTTTAGCTATTAAAAAGAATTGAGGTATAAGTAGATGGATCGGCTATTATGGTCCGGTTGCTATTGTGTGACTACTACTCGGGTTCAAGTGAGTCAGTAGTGAATTGACCTTATCGATCAATTAAGATTTAGTTTTACTTGTGTTGTGGATTATAACTTGATGAGTATCGGTAGGGGTTAGTCTAAAATATTATCTAAAATCTAAGTTGAGTAGTTTTCTTCTGTTGTAGTATGTCTAGATGTAATTACAAGACAAATGTATTCTTTATTTCTGAATAATGAAAGTTTATCTTGCAATAATTTTTTTTCTAAAACTATATTTTGGCGTATATATTACACTTTGTTGCTTTAGGTTTACTTCTTAATATATTGATTTACAGTTATATTATATAATAGTGCATGTGAGTTTGTTTTTTTTGTTCTAATTAATTTTCTTAATTATTTTTTGTTCTAATTCTTTATTTTTTCAAAAAAAATCCTAAAATTTGAAGTTCTAAAACTATCCTGATTTTCTTTTGTATTAATAGGCATCGGATTTATAGTTGAGCTATTTCAAGTAAATTCGGTCAAAGGTGAAATCTAAGACGTTTTAGCCAAGATAAGTTTGGGTGTATTGTTCATCGGAAGAAGTAGCAAGCTCTTTGGAATCTTAATTTGGGAAAACTGAACTTATAGTATAAGTCAGTGGACCAAGTAGCCAGATCATGACAAGAGGGGCGGCCTTTATGGAGTCTCAAGCATGAGAAGGCCATAATCCCATTCACGAGAAGGAACAAAAACTGAAACTAATGTCAAAGCTTACCGATGTCCTCGATCTTATGAGTGCACTCACCAAAAGTGAGAAGCGCTATTTGACGCTGGAACTGAAGGAGGACAAGGCACCGACAAAAAGAAAATCACACATTACCCTTTATGAATTACTTGCCCCTTTATTAAAAGACGTAGAAAAGGATAGAGCCCTGATCTATCAGGAAGCGGAGGACTTGAAGAAAAGAAAACCCTACGCAAATCTTTTTACCACCGTTAATGTGGTTCGCCTGCATGATTTTCTCTTAGATACTTTACGGCAATTCAATGCGGATCGACCTGAATTTAGACTTGAACGCATGATTCAAGATGTCCGCTTATTGCGGCAGAAGGGCCTGTATCAGCAAGCAGTAGGAGTGATCAAGAAGGCCAAGAAGGAGCTTTCCCAACGTTATGAAAACGAATTTAAAGCCTTTGAACTCCGGAATTTAGAACGTAGACTCTACCTGACCATGCGGCAAAAGGATTTTGAACCTTTAGCAGAGATGCAGGCAGAGGCAAAAGCCAATTGGGAAAGAATTCAGACTATCTTGGCGGTAACGGAAGACTATGAGAAGATGCTCTACCGGGTACGTGGGCATGAATTTCTAGAAGAATTTTCACTATCGACCGCCAATGAGACCTTAAAGTCCAATAAGGATATTGTGAAGCAAAGGCCATTTGAGACTAATTTGGTTTCACTAACTACCCTCTCACACTATTACACTTATGTTGAAAAAGATCCAGATCAGGCGATTGCCTATATCCAGGATCTCCTAGCACTATTTGAGGATCATCGTTATCGAAAAAATCGATATCCGGAGAATTATGTGCAGGTTTTACTGCTCTTATTCAACCGGGCTTTAATGGCCGATCGGATCAAAGCATTTGCGCCCATTATCCAAAAGATCAAGGATATATTGGCAAATAATACAGAGTTGTTTCCTGAAACTAAGCCTTCCTCGAATCAAATCGAGTTGTCGACGGGTTCCTTGATCCAATATCGGCTGCTACTGCTAATGGCGCAATACTACAACTACCAATGGGCGGACCCAGAAGCAGAAGCTAATATGGAGCCGATCATCAATACCTTGCAACGCAAGCCCAATGTTCCCGCTAAACTGCTGGAGACCCTTTATTTCAATGTAGGTGCTTATTGCTTATTGGCAGATCAACCGACGGTAGTTCGATTTTTTGTGGACCAATCTTTGAGTGTCTATCAACAAAGGGCCAATGGACAAGAAATAGCAGTTCCGGTTCAGCTCAGACTTTTGGATACCTTGGCAGATTTTGAGCTAAGTAGCCAAGAAACAAATCGAAACTTGCTAGAGAAGAAAATTGCGAACTTACTGAGTGCAGTGGGACAAGAACGAAATGAGGAACTAAAACGCATGGCCAGAAACTTCATTTCTCGCCTACCGCTTTTATCAGTGGAGGAGGATCCTTCTATCCTGCTCGAAACTTACCGATCTATACGAAAGTCCTTAGAACGTAAACAAGCCGCTAGGAACGGTTTTATTGTTTTCCACCTTTGGGTAGAGAAAAAAATAGAAACCTTGGAGGATAAACTTAAGTAGGTAGGCGCGCTACACCAGCTAAGGGTAATCAATATTTTTCCAACGGACCGCTTTTTAACTGCTTGTAACAGGCCTTCAAGCTTTCAATTTGCTTACCATACAGATGGATATACCGATCGGTATATTATGCGAAAAAATAGTATCTTTGAGTCGAAATACGCTGCTATGCTTGAAAAAACAGCTAATTATATACTCGAAGTGGTAGCGCCGATTTTCAATCGGCAGGGCTACATTGGTACCAGCCTTTCGGATCTTACCCAGGCTACCCAACTCACTAAGGGAGCACTCTATGGAAATTTCAAAAATAAGGAGGAACTGGCGCTTAAAGCTCTTGAACTCAATACGAGAAGGGTACTGAAACCCTTGAATGAGCAGGTCAATAGGGTAGAAAATCATTTGGATAAAATGTATGCGGTTGTACATTATTACCGAACTTATTATGAGCGAATGCAAGAAATCGGAGGCTGTCCTTTTCTTAATGTGAGTATCGACGCCAAACATAATAATCCCGAACTTTTCCATCGCGTAAAATCCTTGGAAGGGAGAAAACAACAAGCCCTTGCTAGAATCCTTAAGGAAGGAATTAGACGGGAGGAGATCAATGGAGCCATTGATGCTGAAGTCTTTGCTAAGAACATGTACTCCTTGATCGTTGGAGCCTATTTTATGTCTTTTGTGCAAGAAGATGATAGCTATCTCAATACTGCTCTAGATCAACTAGAGTATGATCTTTTGCCCCAATTACGGATGTAGTTTTTTTTAACCATCTATATACCGATCGGTATATAGCGACTCTTGTTATGACTGCTTATAGAACATTTGAGACGGTAAGATTGAACTTGAAACCTACCACAGAAGAGGATGCAGCCTTTATTAGGGAATTGCTTAATACCCCTAAATGGCTTCAATTTATCGGAGATAGAAATATTCATACGGAAGAAGACGCAAGAATCTATATCCGAAATCGAATTTTACCCCAATTGGAGCGACTTGGTTGTGCCCATTATACCTTGCTTCGTAAAGTCGATCGAAAGAAGCTAGGCATATGCGGACTATACGATCGAGAGGAGTTGGAAGGAGTGGATATTGGCTTTGCCCTTTTGCCAGAGCATGAAGGGGAAGGTTATGCCTTCGAAGCAGCGCAACGCATTAAGCAGGCAGCGTTGGAGGAGTTTAAGGTTTCTGCTTTGAGTGGCATTACGCGACAGAGCAATCTGGGATCGCAAGGCTTGCTCCAGAAATTAGGCTTCAGGTTTTCGGGCCTCATTCAACTTCCTGATCAAAAAGAAGAAATGATGTTATTCAAATTATAGTTCATTAAAATCAACACACATGCCTAAGTTAACGACCCTGGAGTCCTTTGTCCTAGCTGTCGAAGAACAGCCTCACGACCAAGTCATTCAAGAATTCTATGCCGAAGATGCTTCGATTCAGGAAAATCAGAATGTGCCAAGAGTAGGGAAGGAGTTGCTGCTGAAATATGAAAGAGCGGCCTTGCAAAAGGCTGTGCGGGTGGAGTCTAGATGTATTCGCCCATTCTTTATCGAGAATGATCAAGTTATGATTCGATGGCAATTCAAGTTTTATTGGAAGAACCAGACCGTGAGTGAAATCGAAGAGGTGGCACACCAAGTTTGGGAGGACGAAAAAATCAAGAAAGAGCAATTTTTCTATGATCCTCAGCAAATGGTACCAAAGTAATATTTTTTTGCCCCAAGATATACCGATCGGTATATAGTTGTATATTCATAGCAAAACAACAAGCATGGCTATCAAAAGAATTTGGCACGGCTGGACCGTGAAAGAGAATGCAGATAAATATCAAAAGCTGTTGCATGAAGAAGTTATTCCTGGCATTGCTGCCAAGCAAATTCCAGGGTATCAAGGGATGGAAGTCTTACGTAGAGAATTGGAAAATGAAACGGAGTTTGTTACCATTATGACTTTTGATTCCCTGCAAAATGTCATTGACTTCCAGGGAGAGGACTATGCCAGATGCTACGTCCCGGATGCTGCTCAACGGGTGTTGAAGCGCTGGGATGAGCGGGCAGCGCATTATGAGGCGGTGAGTGCTCTGTCATACCCTAGGATTCCATAGTTGGAAGTTGAAATCAGAACTTTCTTTGGATGCAGAGAATACCGGGCCTTATCGATACGATCTGAACCCTCGCGGATTTCTGTAATTAACAGATAAATGCTACATTGGCTATCTCAAACTGCTACTTCTCTTTCCCAACCACATCACTTAAATCTGACAACATGAAAAAGCTTATTGGCTGCTTTTGCTTGATCTGTACCGTATTAATTCAGGTTTCAGCACAAGAGGTGGATCTAAAAGCCCTCGATGCCTACTTCTCCAAAATGACTACAGACTGGGAGATTCCGAGTGCAACGATTGGGGTAGTCAAAGATGGAGAACTGGTCTTTACAGGTAGCTATGGCGTGCTGGAAGAGGGGAAAAAAGCCAAGCCAAATGAACATACCTTGTACGCCACAGCTTCTAATTCCAAAGCCTTTACTTCAGCGGTGATTGGGATGTTGGTACAAGAGGGAAAGCTGGGGTGGAATGATAAGGTGAAGGATTACCTACCTTATTTTGAAGTATACGATCGCTGGGTAAGCGATGAAGTGACCGTGCGTGATCTCCTTTGCCACCGAGTTGGCCTTGGGACTTTTAGCGGAGATGTGATTTGGTATAAATCAGATTTTACAGCTGAAGAAATTATCAAGCGTATTCAATACCTACCCAAAGCCTATGATTTTCGGGCAGGCTACGGCTATTCCAATCTAATGTACGTCACTGCCGGCGAACTGATCAAGAAGGTGACGGGGAAGAGCTGGGGAGAAAATGTCCAAGAACGAATCTTGGAGCCCTTGGGCATGGATCGCACTATTACCACCATTAAAGGATTGGTAGCAAAAGGGAATTTTGCCACCCCTCACGCTCGAGTAGATGAAAAAAACGTGCCCATTGAATGGGAAGATTGGGAAACGGTAGGTGCAACAGGAGGCATTATTTCCAGCATCTCAGATATGGCCAAATGGATGATTTTTAATTTGAATCATGGTATCCATGGAAAGGATACGCTTTTGAGTGCAGCGACGCGAAATTTGGTTTGGACTCCACACAATAGTTTTACCGTTAACCAGGTCAACAGAAACAGCTTTAATACACACTTCAATGGTTATGGCCTGGGCTGGGGATTGCGCGACTATCATGGCAAAATGATGGTGCGGCATACGGGAGGTTATGATGGTATGATTACGGCGGTTACCCTGATTCCGGATGAGAATCTTGGAGTAGTGGTCTTGACTAATGGTATGAAGAGTCCAATCACAGCGGCTACCTATTATGCCTTGGATCGTTTTATGGGGATGGAAGAGAAAGATTGGTCAAGTATGATGCTCTCCGGGAGAAATCGCAGTCAGTCGGAAGATAAGCGCATCTCTTCTCGAAAAGAAAAACGGGTGGCTGGAACTAAGCCATCCCTGGACTTGGCAGCATATGCAGGAACCTACCAATCCAAGATACATGGACCAATCTACATCAAGCTGCAGGGGGATCAACTGAAACTCTCCTTCAAACATGCCCCAGCCCTGAATGCTACCCTAAAACACTGGCACTACGATGTCTGGGAAATAGATTGGGACCAACGACACGCCTGGTTCAGCTTTGGAACCTTGCAATTCAATTTAGATAACAATCTAAAGGTAAAGGGAATGGCTTTTGACGTGCCCAATGATGACATCTTTTTTGAGGAGCTCAAACCGTATCGAGTCAAGCCGTAGATATCATGGGAAGACCCGCGCAAGAATCGAAAGGAGAATCCTTTGCCTCCTTATTGGAGTGTGACACCATTAGGTATAGCCGACACCGCTTTCCTTGGCATCTGCACCCGGGGTACTACTCCTTTTCGCTTGTAATAGATGGCCGCGCAGATCTGGTCTTTCATGATCAACTTATTCCCGTCGAAGCCGGTGATATCGTCTTTATTCCAGATAATGCTCCCCATCAGACCATCGTGGAAGACTTCTTTACCAATGTCATTATTAGGGTCAATTCTACTCTAACTAGCAACGTATTTGGATATTCAGAAAAGAGTCTCCTTATACGAAAGCCCTATGCTATTGATCTCTTCCTTCGCTGGTACGAACAACTTCGGCAGTTGAGGTCTTCTGGAATACAACTTCATTTGATCAAGGCTTTTATTCAGGACATGTCTGCTCTACAGGAAGAAGAAGGCTTTGAGGAAAGTCAGGAAGCCGGGCAACTGGATGTAGTTCGAGCTTACCTACATCAACATTATGGGCAGCCCATTCAACTGCAACAACTAAGTCAGGTTTCGCATATGAGTCCAAGCCATTTTCAAAGACGGTTTCGGCAAACCTTTGGTATTTCCCCGATTCGCTATCTACAGAGTCTCAGGGTAGACCGGGCAAAAGGACTCATAAAGCAGGATTTTTCAATGACTCAAGTGGCCTACGAAACCGGATTTTACGACCAAAGCCATTTCAATAAATACTTCAAGTTATTGACAGGCATGGCTCCTAGCCGCTATCAGGCGATCATTCAAAATGATTAGATTTTACAAGCATCTCTAGTCCAAAGTTGAGAATTTGTCCATTAAAAAGATGGATATGAACAAGGAATGGATGGAAACTGCTCAGGAAGTACTCATTCGCTACTGCGGTGACTTCTCACCTTTTGTGATTGAAAGATCAGAAGGGGCCTATCTACATACTACTGATGGCAAAGCTATTTTAGATTTTACTTCGGGACAAATGTGTGCCGTTTTCGGACATAGTCATCCACGTATCGTGGAGGCTATACATCAAGCCACCGGTCGATCTATTCACTTATTGAGTAATATGCTGTCGCCGGCCTTGTTAGAGCTCGGAAAGAGATTGGTTGATCTGCTACCTGATAATTTAGACCGAGTCATCTTTGTTAATACCGGCTCAGAGTCCAATGAAGTGGCGATTCGCATGGCGAAGCTGGCTACTCAAGGTTTTGAAATTGTTGCCTTTGGAGGATCTTGGCATGGTATGACAGCCGGGGCTCAGTCTTATACCTACTCCAAGACAAGAACAGGCTATGGCCCGAACCTGCCTGGTAATCTAATGCTACCTGCGCCCTATGCCTACCGTTGTCCGATTGAGCATTGCAAAGGAACTTGTGATAATACCTGTCTGGAAGTGGGCATGCGGATGGTGGACCAACAGTCTGTTGGCGCCTATGCGGCTATGATTGCCGAGCCAGTCCTAAGCGCCGCTGGGATCATAGAGCTTTCCCCTGCGTACACCAAACGATTGAAGGAGCTCTGTGAAGAAAGAGGATTGCTTTTGATCTTTGATGAAGCGCAGACTGCTTTCGGTAGGGTTGGGGCTAACTTTGCTTTTGAGGACCATCCTATCCAACCTGATCTATTGACGCTTTCGAAAACTTTAGGCGGAGGACTTCCCTTGGCGGCTACTATTTGTAGCAAAGAATTGGAGCAACTATGTCATGATCGAGGCTTCGTCTATATCACCTCGCACGTTTCTGATCCCATTTGCGCGGCCGTTGGAGTATCCACCTTATCCATTTTATTGGAGGAAAAAATGGCGGAACAAGCTGCCTCCAAAGGGGCATACCTCAAGCAACAGCTGTTGGAATTGCAAGAACGATATGAATGTATAGGGGATGTCCGAGGAAGAGGACTACTGCTAGGGGTAGAAATCGTGCAAGATAGAGAAAGCAAAACACCTGCCCCTGAGTTGGGTAACCGAATATCAGACCGCTGCCTGGAGTTGGGCTTAAGCATGAATATCGTCCGGATTAAGGGGTATGCTGGTGTTTTCCGGATTGCCCCGCCATTGACAATCACTAAGGAGGAGCTCGATCTGGGGATTAGCATCTTGGATCGGGCGATTGCGGATTGTGTGGGGTAGTATGGTCTGTGAAACTGGCGTGAGGTATGCGGGGGATTCCCACCCTGTTGTTGGTGTTTTTCACCAACAACGGGATTTCCACCCCTAGATGTTGGTGTTTTCCACCAACTGATTTTCATCCCTCGCTCCCAGATGTTGGTGTTTTCCACCAACGGGATTTCCACCCCTCGCTCCCAGATGTTGGTGTTTCCCACCAACATCTAAGCCCTTTTCTCTTCCCCCTTCATCCCCAATCCATTCTCAATCAAATTCAACATCTTG
>JAHQWA010000276.1 GCA_019634045.1 Saprospiraceae bacterium | reverse complement strand
GTGGTCATGGTGCTCAATCTCCTGATCGGCGCCACCACCCCGCCGTTCGGGGTCATTCTCTTCATCATGATGGACATCGCCCAGGTCAGCTTCGGGCGCATGGTGCGCGCCATGCTGCCGTTCTACCTGCCGCTGGCCGCAGCCCTGCTCCTGATCACTTTTTGGCCCGAGCTGGTGCTGTTCCTGCCCAATTTGGTGGGCGGCTTTCCAGTGTAGTGGAGTTGACGGGGAAGGATGGAAGTACAGAACGATTCAACATGGGAGCAGGTTTATCGCTACTAAGTTTGAATAGCTTCGTCGAAGCCCCCTTTGCTGGTGGCAAAGGCTCCTTCTTAGTGGCTGGCCGACGCTCTTTTCAAAGCGCATTCTATAGCAATATATTTGATGCTTTTACAGAAAGTAATAATGCGGATGCCCCTCCTGGTCTTGGCGGCGGTGGTGGTGGCCGGTTTGGCTTGCAAGAGGTCCAACCCAATTCCTATTTCTATGACCTGAATGCAAAGGTTACTTATCGGCCGACGGAAGAAGATCGCATCTCCATTAGTTTTTTCAACGGGCAGGACAATCTAGATAACTCTCGTAACCTCGACAATAGCAGTTTTGGCGGACGATTTGGTGGCAACCTCAATTTCAACTTTCAAAGTAATAATACTGACCTGACCAATTGGGGCAATTGGGGCAGCAGTGCAAAATGGTCACACCGTTGGAGTGATCGCTTTTATACGAATGCCAATCTCTCGTATTCCAACTACTACAGTGAACGGGATCGGCGCAACGAAACCACCATTGATCGAGGAGACTCTACCATTACGCGAACCAATGGTAACTATGAGTACAATGACCTGAAGGACATTACGTTCAAACTTGACAATGAATGGAAGCTCACTCGAAATAATCAATTGGAGTTCGGATTTCAAACCACCTACCAGGATATCATTTACGAATACACCCAAAACGATACCATTCAAGTGCTAGATCGTGCAGATGAGGGTTGGACTACTTCCTTTTACCTACAAGATCGCATAACACTGCAGGATCGTTTGATCCTCAAAGGAGGCCTCCGCGCCTCGCATTATAGTGTGACCGATCAGCTCTATCTTGAACCCCGATTTAATTTCACCTACTTACTAGATGACCAGATCAAATTGAAGGGAGCTTGGGGAAAATACTATCAATTCGCCACCCGGATCGTTCGAGAAGATATCCAACAGGGAAGCCGAGATTTCTGGCTGCTTGCTAATGACCAAAATGTACCCATAAGTTCCTCCTATCACTACATACTCGGCACGAGTTTCGAAACCGGCACTTGGCTTTTTGACGTGGAAGGATACTACAAAACGCTGGATGGGTTATCCGAATATACGACGCGGCTTGTATCCTCTGGTTTTGGCCCCGGGCGTTCCCTCGATTTTGAAGAATTCTTTTATACCGGGACTGGGGAGGCCAAAGGAATAGAGTTTTTGTTGCAAAAAAAGGTAGGCAAATTTACCGGCTGGATCGGTTATACCTTAGGGGAGGTACTCTATGATTTTGAGGCCTTCGGAGACGAACCTTTCCATGCCAATCAGGATCAAACCCACGAACTTAAAATTATTGGCAATTACAAGTTGGGGAGATGGACCTTGGGAGCCACTTTCATCTACGCCACTGGAAGGCCCTACACCGCTCCCACAGGTTATTACGAGGTTCCTTTATTGGATGGAACTGTTGCGGACTTTTTTGAAGTAAGTGATAAAAATGGCTTACGCCTTCCGGCTTATCACCGCTTTGACGTATCCGCTACGCATGATTTCAAACTGGGCACCTCCAAAGCAAGTCTAGGGCTTTCCATCTTTAATGTATACAACCGAAGCAATGTTTGGTATAAGGAATATGAAGTGATTGAAGGAGAGCTATTAGAGACCAATATCTCACTGCTCGATTTCACGCCCAGTCTATTTTTCAATTGGTCACTTCATTAATCTCCTTGCTTACTAAAATCTCTTACTAATGAAAAATTGCACTTATATACTAGCGCTGTTTAGCGTGATCGGGCTACTCTCCTGCGAAGAAACCTCCATCGACACCATTGACGCTGAAACGCCGGTGGTTAGTGGCTATCTATATGCCGGACAATCCTTGGATTCCCTGCGCGTAACCCTATCTAATTCTTATGCTCGAGAAGACACCCAATTGGTAACCCTCGATGAACTACAGATTTCGATCAAAGAGGGGGACAATACCTATTCCTTAACTTCCTACGGAGCGGGCTATTATCAACAGCCAGCGCTAAGGGTTGAATTAGAAAAGTCTTACAATTTAGAATTTGAGTGGGGGGGCGCAACCATTAGTGCTTCTGCCTTCGTACCGGGTAAAAGAGAGGCAAGCTTATCTACTTCTTCAATAGAAATGGAGAAGATTACGAACAATGGAGGCTTCCCGGGAGGTGGGTTTACGCAAATCGACCCCATAGAAGTAAGTTGGGACAACCCAGAAGGAGAATATTACTATGTCCTGATCGAAAACCTTGAGACTAATCCCGAGTATGTCAACGACTTTTTGGCTGATTTAGAAGAAGACTTGGGGCGGAGGTTTCGAAGAATCACGGAGCCTAGTATTACGGATTTTCACAGTATAAATCCAAGAAGAGAGATTACCCAGTATGGAACGCATCGGGTAATCGTTTTCCGAGTCAGCCCAGAATATGCAGCGCTTTATCAAACGTCAGGTACATCCTCTCAAAGCCTTACCGAACCTCCCAGTAACATAGACAATGGGTTAGGGATCTTTACGGGTGTGAGTAGTGATACCTTGTATTTTGAGGTCAAAAAGATTTAATCTTCCGAAGAATCCATTGCAGATAGAGTTTTAGTTTTCATTATAGGATTTAGGGTGCGCTGACGAGGCTCAGCGCACATCTTTTTACCACCTTCTACCAAAAGTGAACCCCAAAAGCACGATAGCTCCTTCCCCCGTTGGTTCTCCCTCCGTCACGACATTAATTTCATAGCCAAATGCAATCGTTGGTGAGAAAAACCAATTTTCCCCCACCGGTAGCGCTATTCCCCCTTCCAGCGTGGGCTGTACGACCGTAATATTGGTGGTCCCACTAATTTCATCACTTTGACCGATGTTATCCATCCAATCCACCTCGTTCCACCAAATATCATTTTTGATGCCTAAAAACCATCGTTCGAAGCCAGGTTTGAAGTAATACTTATAGCCTAGCGTAAAGCCAAAGCCATCTCCCCTTTCATCCTCATGCACTCCAAAGCCCTGGTGGCGCAGCCAATTGTAACCCAAGCGCAAATGCACCGCATGTTGCTCACCAAACCCGCCTTCAAGTCGTAGGCCAGGGATTAAGCCCGTTGGGTAGGCTTGAAATTCAAACCCAAGGTCGAAAACTCGATCTTGAGCCTTCGCAGTATCCGTACTAAATAGGAACAGCAGTAAGAGTCCCATTGAAAGAAGTGCTTTGTACATAGTCATCTGTTTTGCTAAGACAATGTACAAAAAGTCAGCTGCTTTTGGGTTAGTTTTAGAATGCTCAAGCCCTTCTGCTACTCTTCCAACAGAAACCAACCTTCCACACTATCCATCTGTTGGTCATTGAATTCTGATTTGTGAATAACGTGACTCATATACAACTGATCTAGGTCGTAGCCCAGATAAGCATCTATGCCTAGATAGATGGGTATACAAGAAACAGCCATTTTATCCTCAATCTTAAAATCTCCGAGCTCAAACCGATCAATAATACCAATTTCATCTCCGATAAAGGCCTCTCCTTTTAGATTCATGTAGCAATTATCCTGTTCTAAGCGGTTTAGGAGAATAGAGGGTTCTTTTTTCAGAATCAGGAAATCACTACCGTAGAAATAGAAAAGGCGGGAATCCTCTCTTTGTGGGAGATACAATTGATCCAACTGCCTTTCAATTAGGTAGGTGACGGGATTCACATCTCCCCCTTGTAGATAAATAGGAGATTGAGGCGTCAGTGACTCTTGGAAGTACAATTCCTTGCCTTCTTCAATCACCTTTAGCACCAAGGTATCTCCAGTCCACTGAAAAGATTGTTCGAAATCGTTGCAGTTCAAAGTATATCGAATAAATCGACTCTGTTGACCTGCTTTCAGGTCCTTGAAGTGTACTGCTCCGTCTTTAAAAGGGGCTGGTTCTACCGTTGACTTTTCACAAGAGATGGCCAACAGGCAGATACCAATCAAATAATAGCCATAGTTTTTCATAAACGCTTTTTGATTGGAAGACATCGCATTCGTACGAGGGAGTTGGGTGCTCCTACCCCACTTTAACATTTTGAAAGGGAAGCTGAAATATTCACAGTTTATGAGGCTATTCTAAATCAAGAATTTTAACTAGCTTCCTCCCATGATTTAGCAACTGACAAAACCAAGCCCATGAAAAATCTAGCCGTTAGTATACTGTTTCTCGTTTTTTGTATCGCTTTTACTCAGGCCCAGACAACGCATGGTCATAGCTTCGGCCGAAAGATCGAATTTCCAAATGTCCCCGGATATCAAACCCTAAAGTGTGACTTCCATATACATACGGTCTTTTCGGATGGTGCAGTCTGGCCTACGATTCGGGTAGAGGAAGCCCTTAAAGATGGTCTAGATGCCATTGCCATTACAGATCATTTAGAATATCAACCCCATCAGCAAGACATCCCACATCCCGATCGCAACCGGGCGTACGAAATTGCAAAGAGCTTCGCCGAAAACAATGACCTCCTAATCATACCTGGGGTAGAAATCACCCGCGACATGCCGCCCGGTCATGCCAATGCCATCTTTATCCAGGATGCGAATAAGATCTTAGTTGACGATGCCAGAATGGCTTTTGAGGAAGCGAATCGACAAGGTGCCTATGTCTTCTGGAATCACCCCAACTGGATCTCGCAGCGGAAAGACGGCATAGCCACCTTGACGGATATGCATAAGCAACTGATCGCAGATAGCCTGCTACATGGGATTGAAGTAGTAAATGAATTGACCTTTTCCGATGAAGCCATGCGACTCGCCCTGGAGAACAATTTAGGCGTGATTGGGACTTCGGACATCCATGGCCTCGTAGACTGGCAATTTGATCTTGCGGAGGGCGGGCACCGGCCCATCACTTTAGTATTCGCCAAAGAGAAAACCGAAGCCTCAATTAAAGAAGCCTTATTTGCAGGACGAACGGTGGCCTGGTATAAAGACATGCTCATCGGGAAAGAAGAACACCTGGTTCCATTGATTACTAGCTGCTTGGAAATCGGCAAAATAAAATATGTAGGAGATAGCAATCTTGCAGAAGTCGAAATCAAGAACAACTCTGATGCCGACTTTATTATCAATAGTGTGAGTGCCTATAACTTCCATGGCAGCTCTGATGTCTTCACATTAGAGGCTCACTCTACCACCAAATTGGAAATTAAAACCATGGTGAGATTGAAGGAATTCTCCATGAACTTTCAGGTACTGAATGCAGTGATGAATGCGAGGATACATCCCTATATAAAAATTGAGATGAGGCAGTAGGCTGTCTCATCTCAATTATCGGATTCTGCTTAGATAGATCCCTTGATCCCCTTTAAAGCAACTTAAGGTTTCTTTTAGGCTTAGAGCATCGTACTTAAATAGCCACCGTAACTCGGAGCGCCTTTAAGCCATCCGCACCTTGCAATTTTTCTAGCTCTAATTGCTCAATCTCCTCTGTAATGTAGCCTTTGCGAATGAGGTATTCCAAATAGGTAAGATACTCCTGTCGATCTTTCTCCTGCAAATAGACAATGGCAATCTTTCCTGCCTGTGTTAGGCGTTCGTTGGTTCCTTTCAGCACAGCTTTATCGATTCTCTTTTTCAAAATCTCGTAGCGTACATTGTAGGTTCCGTCCACATCGAATTGCTTCTCGTCCATTCGGAAACGGATACTCAACTGCGAGTTATAGACAAACAGCAATTGAGCCGTTGTCAAGGGGACGGGCCATTCCTTGGATTGCTCTTCGACTAGGCGAGTAATCTCGCAGGTGTTTACCAATTGCCAAAGTCGAAAATCCTTGAGGTAAAATTCACTGAATTCGCCCTCCGGCAGGAGTGATTGTCCCAAATAGATATTGTACTCTACCCCATCGGTGCTGTATTTCTCGAAAAAGTGGGGAAGTATTTTTTGCATTTTGGCGTCGTCCTGTTCAAGGAAGTTCCCAATGGTCTGGTTCAAACGACTCACACTTTCCTCGTAGCGCTTTCGTTGCTCATATACTACATCTAGGCTGGAATCAATACCGGCGAAGTACTCATCATAAGGCTCCGCAGGCAATTGTGGATATTGGCTCTTCAACTGTCTCAATAAGGGGTGAATTTCTTTAGAAAGCAGGTCCACCACTTGCGTCTCATCACTAGACATAAATTCTTCGCGCAAACGAGCCAGTATCGCCTCAGCCTCTAATTGGTAGGATTCTAATAGATGAAAATCAACGTGTTCTAACCAGGTCTGCATCAAACTAGTGGCTCTTTCCAGATTTTCTATCAAATCCAATTGGATGGAGCGATTGCGCAAATTGGAAGAACTCACAATATCTGCCTGCCCATACAGTGGATATACATCTTTAAAGACGATCGGGGCGATTGCGCCGTCGAAGTCAGGTAAGGTCTTTCGTATCTCATGATCTGCCGCCACCTGTTCAAATTTCCATTCCACACTTGGATGAATGGAAGTAAACTGTTGTTTGATGAACTGACTGATCCGGTTGGTCATATCATAGTAGTACTGATTATTCCCCAAGCGCAAGAGATCGAAAACCTCCGCCATCTTGATCATCGTCAAAGCATTGAAGCCTTTCTCATCTTTGCAACCGATTTCAAAGATCGATAGCATCTTTCCGCGCTCGTCTCGCAAAGGAATGAGAATTAGACTTTTGTATCCATTATCGATCAGCCGCTGCTCTCCTTTGGAAGGCTCCTCGATTTTTGTCAAATGCTTGAACAACATGGGTTCATTGGCACTACCAATCCGACAGTAGACTCCTCCTGTACTATCGTAATTGTCATAAGAGCGAAGAAAATCCAGATCATTGCTTCCACTCAAACTAAAAGAGTTGCCCCCCAAGAAATCATCAAATACCACACCGATAAAACCTAGATCTAAGCTTGGGGTATTCAAATAGGATCTTAGTTGATTGCCAAGGATCGGCATCATGTCAAAGGGATCGATCTTCCGTTCAGTGTCCATGACCATCCCCTTCAATTGAGATATTACTTCGATTTCGGTCACGTCATGGAAAGTTCCAATAGCTATCCCCTTAAAGGCAAAATCCGAAGGCGGCACATACTTCAACCATAATGCTTCATCCTCAAAATTATCATGCAACTCTTGAATCTGCTTCTTGGTGATTTTCCGCTTTGGGTTGAGTTGTTCAATTTCAATGAAATCTAGGCGTACCGACAGCTGGTAATGTTTCTCCAGTCCGGTGTGGACATTTCGATAGGTCATCACCATTCCTTCAAATAAGGGAAAGTCCGTCCCATAGATGGAATTAAGTATAAATACCGCCGCCTGTATGCTATTGTTTTTCTTCCCGTGTTTCAGGATCTTTTCTTCAACCTTGACCTCCCATTCGCCAGATTCAAAAAAAGCCTTCATCGAAGGCGTCTTATAGACAAACTGTTTGACGAAGGGGGGCGTGATCATGCTTTGATTGTCCTTGAACATCAAGGAAGGCATCATCAAACCCATGATATGATCCAAGCGATCCTTGAATTGCTCATTAGTGACCACACAGTGTTCGCTGCTTAAGTCCTTTTCTACCTCGATTAGGGCTTGTTGCACCATTTGAGAAACCTCGGTCCGATCCAGGGAGAGGTTTTTCTTCAACATATTAAAGAAGGGGTCAAAGCTGATCGTGCTTTGGTAAGGCAGTTGAGACATTTGTCCCAAATTCTCTATGAAAAATTTGATAGGGACGTACCCACCAAACTCTATCCCCTGTAGTTTCTCTTCTATTGTATCCATATTCAAGATTGAATGGCTATTCCATTAATTTATTGAATATAAAACACTTGAGCCAGAGATCGGGTTGAAAAAAATCGATGAATAGTGAAAATCTCGGTTGAAAGTGAATGAGAAAGGCAAAAGAATTGAATCGTATGGAAGGCGGTATTTGGTAAGGGAGTCGGAAATTGAGTGAATTGTAGCAACAATTATTTCCGCCTCCCTCTCCTATAAGATCTATTTCTTAAATTTTGGCTTAATAATATCGGCAAAGACTTTCTTTACCTTTTCTACCTTGGGCTTACTCACATTAGCAATATAGGGATTATATGGATGGCTTTCATAATAATCTTGATGGTATTCTTCCGCCACCCAATAAGTGCCATAAGGGCTTATCTCCGTTACAATTGGGCTAGAAAAATGGCTTGCTTGTGCTTTGAAGAAGGATTCTACTGCCGCCTTTTGGGCATCATTATGGTAGAAAATAGCGGAGCGATACTGTGTACCTCGATCTGGCCCTTGTCGATTCAGTTGAGTCGGATCATGCGCCACAAAAAACACTTCCAAAAGCTTATCAAAATTCACGACTGCCGGGTCGTAATAGATTTGGATGGCTTCCGTATGACCCGTGGTGCCGCTACATACTTCTTCATAAGTCGGCCGATTTTTTTTCCCTCCTGCGTAACCACTGATGACGTACTTCACTCCTTGAATCCTTTCAAAAGAGGCCTCCGTACACCAGAAGCAACCTCCTGCAAAGGTGGCGATTTCGTAAGCTGAATAATCTTTTCCCTCGAGGTACTCATCGATGGTCAGAATGCCATTTTTAGGGGCTTCCTTGGTACTTATCCCACCTGATTTTTGGCTACAAGCCGCGGTGGTCAAGCCCATAACTAGCAACATAATCCAATAATTCTTCATGTCGATCCTTTTTTAATTACAAAAATAGCCGCTAAGTATCACAGAACTATCACAAGCTATTCTGTTAACACGGATTTAAGAAAATGGTTACGTTTCAGCTAATCAACTTTCTGGCGAGTACGAAGGTCATATTTTTGCCCTTTTTTCAACATCAAAAAACTTCGATCGCCAATACTCGGGTCATAAAATACCGCATAAGTCCGACCAATCACGCGTGCCATGTCCTTTTCCACCACTATCGCCGTTCCTTCATCTAGGCCGATCCCTAGCAAATGCGGATGCTTTTCCAGCACTTCGAATAAATCAAATTGACGGTTTCTAGCCAATAAATGCTGATCAATGGCCACATTGGTAATGTAGGAAAAGCCCTCCTCATGATCCCCCATCATGATCTGATTGGTTTTGGAATCTCCACGGGCTAGATAAGAGCCCTGAATGGTGGCGCCGGCTGAGGTCCCTGCGATCACCCCGCCTCGCTCCAGTACTTTACGCAATTCTATTTCCGTTTTAGTCCCGCCGTAAGCATCTACCAATCGCCATTGCCGTCCACCTACGAACCAAACCCCGTCCGCTTCTTGTAATGCGGCTATGAAGGAATCGCTGTTCGCCATCTTACGATCTCGGGTATGCAGGATGGTAATATTTCTAAGCCCAATTTTTTCAAAGGGTATTTTCACTCGCTTATTGTAGCCATCTCTTAGGATGAAGCGATCTTCTGAGGCAGAAGGTATGATGACCACCTTAGCACTATCCCCTCCAGCTAGATCGCGAAAGGCTTCATAAATTTCCCAATCTAATCTTCCCCCTCCAATCACAAGGCATTTCCCCTTTTGTGGCCCTCGTGTTTCCAATGCTTCCAACAATCCAGTATCTGTATACTCCCAATGCTTTAAGGCCTGTTCTTGCACAAATTCACGATCTCTTTCCAACAAGAAACCCTCAGCCACTAAATCAGAGATCGCCTCCTGAACTTTGGCCTGATACACCTTCTTATTGGAATACAAACTATTGATACTAGGGCGTGGGTCATTGTGGACAACCCGCTCCTGTTCAGTTCTCGCAAATGGGATATACATCCCCCGAAAATCTGACAACTCACGGGTATCGCCAGCCATGCCTTCTCTTAAGCTCCATGGTGTATAAGTGGCAAGTGGAACTCTAATTTCCACGTTCCGAATCCCCCCTATCTCATTGCCACGGCTATCTACCTGTGGTACCAAACTGGGATAAGCATAGCCTAAGATGGGAGGCTGATGATCGACAATTCCATCGAGTTTCCACCGATCCCCATAATCTACCTGATAGGCATGATGCATGACCGAGGGTGCCGACAACCCACTTAGCGGAGGGAAGGCTAAAGCCTCTTTAGTCACCAATTCGCCTTGTTCTATCTTTGGATATTGGCTCTTGGGTGGACTTTTATCATTCAACACCCATTCGCCCAGATGTACTAATAGGGCCCGGTAATTGGGCTTAAACTGTAAAGGGTTTCCGCGGTAAGCAGCAATCTCTTGCCCCAGTTTTCTGTTCTGTCTGGGGGGAAAAGCATCGACAAAGTGTTGTCCGGAGGCGATGTGATAAATGCGTTCATTCGCCGCTAAGGG
>JAHQWA010000275.1 GCA_019634045.1 Saprospiraceae bacterium | reverse complement strand
GGTAGTATTCAATCCACTAAAACTATTGTTCAGGATATTCAATCCCATTTTTCATCGCTCAATTTATTGATCAATAATGCAGGTGTTTGGCCGACCAAGTTATCCTTAAACCCAGATGGATTAGAGATGGGATTCATGGTCAATCACCTGGCACCACTAATCCTGAGTCATGGCTTACGGTCACAACTGGAGGCTGGCGCGCCCGCTCGAATCGTTAATGTGAATGCAGGCCTATATGTCAAAGGCAAGGTCGACCTGGATGCGACGCCCTACGGCCAGGACTTTCACAAAATTAAAACCTATGCGAATACCAAACTCTGCAATATGTTGATGTCGCTGGAGTTGGCAGAACGCCTCCCTGCAAACAAGATCACGGTAAATGCGTTGCATCCTGGCGTTATCCGAACGGACTTAGGGGATTTTAGTGGGCCGCTTGGCTGGATATTGAAATTTGTCAAGCACTTTTGGGCCACTCCTTCCAAAGGGGCCGAAGCTCCAGTTTGGCTTGCCACTAATCCTGAATTGGAGGGTATCAGCGGTAAGTATTTCAATGAAAAAGAGGAAATGGAATTGTCGGTACTGGCAAAAAATGCTGCCCTTAGAAAAGCGCTTTGGGGAAGGAGTTTAGCCCTGGCTTCCATTTCTTGGGAGGATTAGATAATACCCAATGTACAGCAGCTTGTTCAATAATGAAGTCGAAGTAAATAGATTTTGCCATACGACCTCCAATGTAGTATCTTACCAGCATGAAGTGGACATATTGTGTCCTGTTGTTGCTCAGTTTGTGCTTTTCCTGTACGCAGTCAGATAGCCATCCAGAGCCAGTAACCCAAACAAAGACAGCAGACAAAAACAACTTTTTGCTTAGCCCATCTGGCGATACGATTGCTACTGGCGTCCGTATCCCGACTAGCGGTATCACCCTTGATCGCAAACAATTGGCCAAGCCTAGAATAAGTATCCTAAATCCGCTTCCCAATCAACAAATTGTCCATAATAACATCAACCGAGCTAAGCAGGGTGATATCATTATGCTTCCCGAAAAGCTTCCGATAGTGGAAATTGGAGCACAGGGTATTCCCCTACCTCAAACCATTCCCATCAAAGGCAAAGTAGTACAGGTGCATGAAGTACCTGCTACTACCGCCAGAGACCCCATCATGAAAGATCTGGCCATTGCTGACCTACGCTGCCTAGATGTAGATCAAGGCATGAAAGCCTCCCTCGTCACCGACATCCTACAAGACCAACGCGGCTACCTTTGGGTCGGTACAGATGGTGGAGGCATTAGCCGCTATGATGGCAATAGTTTTACCCACTTCACCACCGAATCGGGATTGAGCAACAACAGTGTAAACGACTTACTAGAAGATCAACTTGGAAACATTTGGATTGGCACCCAGGATGGCCTAAATCGTTATGATGGCCACGCTTTCACTCATTTTACTACCGAAGAAGGATTGCCCCACAATCGAATCATTCGACTATTTGGAGATCGGAAAGGGCGCATTTGGATTGGTACCAACCGTGGTTTAGGGCGTTATGAAACTAATACGGCCGAAGACGGTACGGAAATTGATGGTTATCTTACGATCTACACTAAACAACAAGGGTTTGTTGATGATCGTATCAGACCCTATGCCGAAGACAGTCAAGGAAATATATGGTTGGGCTCCTACAACCAAGGCGCCTATCGATTGACCCTCAGCAATACTGATACAGGTGGAACCCTCTTGCATTTGTCTACCAAGGAAGGGCTTAGTGGAAATAGAGTAAGAACTATTTTAGCGGATAGCCAAGATAACATCTGGATTGGTACTTTTAACAATGGTCTTAATATTTATCACGCCCCGAGCCAACAAAACCTGGCTAGTCTCAGGCACTATTCTTCGCACAACGGTTTGAGTCATAGCTCGGTCATCTCTATGCTGGAAGATAGGCAGCAGAACATTTGGATTGGTACAGGTAGCGGTTTCAATAAGTATGAGCCTCGGCCGGATGGTGGTGCCAACTTCACTTTCTATAGTACAGAACAAGGACTAAGCCATACCAATATCTACGCTATGGCTTCCGATCGACAAGGCAATCTTTGGCTCGGTACACATACGGGTCTATGCATTTATGATCCTGCCGAAAATGCTCCTGACGCAAGTAGTCATTTTACCCATTTTTCCACAAGAGATGGATTGTTAAGTGACAAAGTCATTTCCATTATGGAAGATCAACGGGGAGGTTTATGGTTTGGAACGATGGGTGGTTTGCATCAATACGATGGCCAAACCATAGCACAATATACCACTGAGGATGGTCTTTCCTCAAAATCCGTTCGAGCCATGATGGAGGATAGCCAGGGAGATTTGTGGTTTGGCACGGAAAGAGGAGGACTTCATCGTTTTGATCCTGGCACCCGTCAAGTTGCGCAATATGGCATGGAACAAGGGTTAAGCGACATTCATATTACGGCCATGCTAGAGGATAGTCGGGGCAATTATTGGTTTGGAACCCTGCAGGATGGAATCAATCGCTTCCGGCCTGACGCTAGTGGCCTGGAAGGAATTTTCACACAGTATTCGAGTGCGGAAGGGCTACTCAATCCCAACATTAGATATATACTAGAAGATCATCAAGGACAAATTTGGTTTGGTACCATGGGCGGCGGCGTTAGCTGTTACATACCCAATGAAGATGATGCTGGCGGCGCTTTTCAGCACTTCACCACCCATGAAGGCCTCAGTCATAATTCGGTCAATGCCATTTTGCAAGATCATAAGGGTAACCTTTGGTTCGGTACTTGGGGAGGAGGAGTTACGCATTACAATCCGGCTACACAGGAAATCCACTACCTAACCACTAAAGAAGGCCTGAGTAGCAACATTATTTGGACCATAGTGGAAGATCGCGACAAACGAATCTGGATGGCCACCGAACACGGGCTGTCCTTACTGGTCCCAAATTTCAGGTCGGCTAGCACTGCTTCGAACTCGCTTACAGAAGCTTATCAAATTTACACTTTTGGAAAACCAGATGGATTGAAAGGCATTGTTTTCGAAGGCAATAGTGTCTGCCTAAGTAGTAAAAATCAAATGTGGTGGGGCGGCGGATTTAATGGCGGTTTGACACGTTTGGATCTCAATCAATTTCAATTACCAACAAAAACGCCTACCGCTCGCCTAAATTCCATCAATATACAACAACGATTTGTGGATTATCGAAATCTAGATCACATTACAAAGGAGGATTTACCGTTCGTGGAATCGCTCCACACATCGGTTGATTCGGTTGTAGCTTTTCATAATTACCCCACAACGCTTCTACTTCCCTATCACCTAAATCACCTTACCTTCCAATTTTCTGCATTGGATTGGAGTGCGCCGCATAAGATCCAATATAGCTATCAAATGGAAGGCCTAGAAAACAACTGGAGCATCCCCAGCACTAGCAATATTGCAGATTATAGAAACCTACCTTATGGGGAGTTTACCCTGAAGGTGAAGACGATCGGTTTAACCAAACGTTGGAGTGAACCTTTTTCATATACCTTTACCATCCAGCCTCCTTGGTGGCACCAATGGTGGGCACGCCTAATTTACGGCTTGCTCTTATCCGCTTTACTTTACGGCTTTATACAATCTCGCTTAAACAAACTAAGGAAAGAAAGAAATGATAAAAAGGCCTTTGCGGAGGCATTAATTGTGGCCCAAGAAGAAGAAAAAAAGCGAATTGCCAGAGATTTACACGATGGTATTGGTCAATCCTTACTACTAATCAAAAAACAAATGGAGAAAACAGCAGCTACGAGCCAAGAAAATCAGCGGTTGATTGCTTCCACGTTGGAAGAGGTGCGTGCCATTTCCCAAGACCTCCACCCCTTTCAATTAGAGAAATTTGGTTTGACCAGCACAATTGTTACTAGCCTTGAGAAAATCGAAAAATCTACCAATCTTTTTATTACCCATGCAATAGAAAATATCGATAAAAAACTCTCAGCCAAAGCAGAAATCAATCTTTATCGAACCATCCAGGAGGCGATGAGCAACATCGTCAAACATGCTGAGGCTTCTGCTGCCAAAATTACCGTTAGCTTGCTTTCTAATAAAATCTTAGTTATTATCCAGGATAACGGCAAAGGTTTTGATACCGAAATAGCGTTGGCTACCTCCAAGAGTTTGGGTCTAAGAACGATGCACGAGCGGATCGTCTTCATTGGGGGGACCTTAAGCATTAAAACAAGAGGCCAAAAAGGTACATTAGTTGAGATTCAGGTACCCACAAAACATTAAAAGGAAGTACTAATTGCCTACTGCTCATCAATTGGAGTTACCTCAAGAAGATGTCTGGATACCAAATACTTTTTGATTTTCTAATCTCGGGAATATCATTGCTGCTAATTAGCAGAGCTGCATCATCTATTTGCTACACATTGCTGCAGCTTGTGCTATACACAACTGGCAGGTCCACTGCTGAGGAAAAAGTCCTACTCATTAGCATTCGATTTAAAGAGTAAATCTAAAGGCATCAATACAAAATATCTGCTAACTTTGTAAAGCACCAAAATACCTTTACTGGTTAGGATTATGGAAAAAATAACGCCCATTCACTCGCTTGCTTTGTTCTTTCTTCTCTTCACTTTCATGTCCTGTAAAAAAGATAAGGACACCACACGCGATGATCAACTAATTGATGCCAGAGATCAGCAGTCCTATCAGACCATGGAGATAAATGGACTCAATTGGATGGCCGAAAATCTCCGGTACAGTACAGCCGACATTGGTTGGACCTACAACAATGATCCAAGCCTGGAAGCCAAGTATGGCCGAATGTACAATTGGGAAATGGCTCAGCAGGTCTGTCCTGTTGGATGGCGGCTACCTAGTAAAGCAGAGCTGGAAGATTTGTCAACAGCACTCAATACCGACCCTAGCTTATCAGATTTTCTAGTAGCTGGCGGCTTGCGCCAAAACGAAGAAGACCCTAATCAGTATGTGGGGCTAACCGAATATCAAATGATCGATACAGAAGGCTTCTATTGGTCTAATACTGAAAGTCCGCAGACCAATGTCAACGGGGAAGTCCACTCCTCCTTTTTCCTTTATTTCGATCCGATGGGCGATGAATCTTCCGTAGCCGCTATCAATAAAGAATATGGGATTAGTATTCGTTGTGTTGAAAACTGAATAAAAGTTCCTAATATTCAAAGCGCTCCAAAATCTAAAAAATGTATATCAAAAAGTACGTAAAATACATACGCTGGGCTGTACTTCTAATGCTCTTTCCCCAGATTTCGATACCTCTTCTTGCGCAAGACTCGTTAAAGGTCTCCGTTGTACATCGTGATACAAAATCGCCCATTGCCTTCGCCAACATTTACTTTCATCGAGCAGAAAGAGGTGCGGCTACTGACCTTGCGGGTAGGGCATCCTTCACCTTCCAAGATACTGGTATTACTACAGACACGATCAGTTGTTCCTTCATCGGATTTGAAGAACAACAACTTATCGTGAATCTAAAGCAAGATCGT
>JAHQWA010000274.1 GCA_019634045.1 Saprospiraceae bacterium | reverse complement strand
TGTGGTAGGTCAACGCAGGGTAGAAACGCAGAATCGTTTCCGCATGATTGATGTGCCTCTTGTATTGGGCTATGAGTTAGCTCACCACAAAATGACTTTTGCCTTTAACGCAGGCATGTATCTAAACTTAACCTATCAACAGAAGGGCGATTTTATTTCTCCTACCGATCAGGAGCCAGTCAGTTTCTCTTCGGATTCTAGAGATGCCTATCCTGCGTATAAGAGTCAAATCGGTCTAGGTTGGTATGGCAGTATCGGCATGTATTACCGAATGAATGCACGTACACATGTATACTTAGAGCCTAGTCTTAGAATGTATACGCAATCTTCTACCATAGAAGAATATCCATTAAAGCAGAATTATGTGTTGGGTAGCTTAAACGTAGGGCTTCGTAGAGTTATCTTTTAAGACTGTCCTGCATTTCCATTATAATAGACAGAAAGCCGTCCAGGAATTAAGTTCCTGGACGGCTTTCGACGTATTTGGAGAAAATCTCCTGCAGGCTAGCACTGGGACTAGCTTGAAATATCGGCTCATGGAAATGCGCCAGTTTCTGTAGTAAAGGAAGTATTTGCCATTTTTCGTTGATGGTGAGGTTGCCAGCCACAATCTGTCCCGTGATCTTCATGTCAATCTGCAATTCGTCATAAAGCTGCCGCCCTTCTTCGCTGAGTTCTACCCGTTTGGCCCGTTTGTCCGTTGGATCAGGCCCTTCTATAATAATTCCCCTTTTAATTAGTCTTTTGAGTACCTCTATGCCCGGCGACAGGTCCATCAGTGCTTGTTGGATGACATCCGATTTTCGTTGACTACCCAAGTGATACAATACAATAATGACCACGAGATCATTCCAACTGGACAATGGTGTATCGCGAATCAGTTTCTTTACGTAATGCCTAGCGTGATTAGAAAGCTCTCCAAAGGATTGTAGTATACCTTGATCCAACTGCTCCTCTCCAAGCTGAGGAGAGGCCTCCGCTGCTGGGCCATTCAACTTTTGATTTAACCAATTGGCAAATTGTCCCAGATCATTTTGTCCAGTACTGTTTTCAAAGGATTCGAAATGATCAATCAATGTTTTAATGGGTTGATAACTCATGCCAAAATTTATGATACTCGTGTAATTGTTCTTGTGACTAGCTCTTGTTCTATTTAGATACATCAGTAAATGAGATTGCTTCCTTCTTCTAAAATCCTCACTAGATCATTTCGGTGTGAAAAATTCTGACCATAATTGGAACCAAATGCAATATACTATGTTATAGTTGTAATTAATACAAAAAAATAGTAAAATGAGTTCAGTCCGAAGTATTTTATTGTTGTTGTGTTTTTCCTTCTTGGCCTATTCGGGACTCGTAGGTCAAAATACAGTCTCCATTTTTGGAAAGGTACAAGATGCTAAAACTGGAGAGCCGCTGATCGGGGTTAACCTCCGCCTAGAAGGCACCGAAAAGGGGGCTACTACTGACCTCGATGGGCTATTTGAAATCTCCGGTGTAGTGCCAGGAAGCTATAATATCACGGCTAGCTATCTCGGTTACCAGACTAAAACAAGGAGTAATGTCATCATCCAATCAAAAGGGAACGATGATATCAACTTTGAACTGCAAGAGGGTGGACTGGATCTTGAGACGGTAGTCGTTACTGCCAGCCCCTTTGAAACCAAAATATCCACACCGCTTTCCCTGCAGACCCTTTCCCCAGAGGAAATCAAAACCTATCCCGGGGGTAACAATGATATTGCCAAGGTGGTTCAAAGTTTACCCGGCGTATCTGGTTCAATTGGTGGATTTCGGAATGATGTGATCATCCGAGGTGGAGCTCCCAATGAAAACGTATACTATCTAGATGGGATTGAGATTCCGAATATCAATCACTTCAGTACCCAAGGGAGTGCTGGGGGCCCGGTCGGCCTATTGAATGTAGATTTTATTGAAGAAGTAGAACTCTCCTCCTCCAGCTTCGGCGCACAATATGACAACCCATTAAGTGGCGTCTTACAATTTGATCAGCGCAACGGAAACCGAAGGGGCCGCCAAACCAATGTAAGGGTCAGCGCAAGTGAGGCAGCCTTGACCACCGAGGGGCCATTGTTTAAAGGCGATAATACCGAAGCCAATACATCCTATATTCTTTCTGTACGAAGAAGTTATCTGCAAGCCTTATTCGAGTTGATTGGCTTGCCGATACGACCAGACTATTGGGATTACCAGTATAAGATTTCCCATGATATCAATGAGTACAATAGCATTTTCGTCACTGGTATTGGTTCCGTTGACGACTTTAGCGTCAAGGCACCGGATGACTTCGATGCAGAGCAACAATCTGTATTGGACCAAGTGCCAGTGATCAAGCAATGGACCACAACTGCTGGATTCGGTTGGAAGAAAAGACTAAAGAATGGCAAAGGAATCATGAATACTTTCCTGAGTACAAATATCCTAAACAATGACTTTTCTCGCTACTTGGACAATGAAAACCTAACGGGCTTGGTCCTGAAGAACAATAGTCGCGAAACGGAACAGAAACTGCGCTATCATTATACCCGCTTTTTGGATGATTGGTCCCTGAAGGTTGGTGTAAATCTTACCCGCTCCATCTATACCAATGAAACACAGGACCTTGCTTTTGACAATACTTTTTCCACAGAATTAGACTTTCTGAAATATGGGCTTTTTAGTCAGGCTTCCAAGTCTTTCCTGGACGGCCGCCTGGATTTTACGGTTGGTTTCCGAATGGACGACAATACCTACACCGAGGAAAGTGGAACATTGCTGAAGACCTTTTCTCCTAGGACCGCTATCAGTTATGTCTTAGACCCAAATTACAATTGGCGACTTAGTGCTTCCCTTGGGCAGTACTATAAGATTGCTCCTTATACCGTTTTAGGTTATCAAGATCAGGCCGGGAATTTCTCCAATAAGAACGTACCTTACATTGGCAGTTTTCACGCCGTGATGGGCCTAGAGCGTAAATTGGGCCAGTTTGCGAAGATCAGCGCAGAGGGGTTCTTTAAGCGTTACACGAACTATCCCATTTCTCTTGCAGATGAAGTTTCCCTAGCTAATAAAGGTGCAGATTTTTCGGTGCTGGGGAATGAAGAGGTGGTAAGCGACGGGTTGGGCCGTACCTATGGCTTAGAATTATTGTACCAGCAGAAGTTGCAAAAGAACTTCTATGGGATTTTAGCCTACACCTTCTTTAAGAGTGAGTTTACGGGTTTGGATGGAGTATATCGGCCATCCGTTTGGGATAGCAGGCACTTACTGTCATTTACTGGTGGATACAAATTGCCTGGAAATTGGGAGTTTAGTGTTCGATATCGCTTTGCGGGAAATACACCTTTCCCACCGGTCGATCCGGAGGCGAGCCTTCCGGTTTATCCCGTCTTAATTCTTGATTATTCCAATTTGGGAGAAAATGAACTGTCTTCCTTTAATCAATTGGATGTGCGGATAGACAAAAAGTGGAATGCCAAATCTTACACGTTCAATCTCTTTTTTGAGATTCAAAATGCGCTAACGCAAAATAATCCGGAGCCTCCTTCCTTTGGATTGGATCGGGATGAATCTGGGGTGATTATTGAACCAAGGTCTCTGGTAGAAGTTATCAATTCTCCTAGTTCTCTGCTGCCGATTATTGGCTTGGCAATAGATTTCTAGGATTCAAAATACTTTTATTAGTCTTTTTAGATCAACTAGCATTGACAAGAGGATTTCAGCCACGCTGGGGTCCTCTTTTTCTTAGCGTACGGTGGTTCAGTAGACCAAATTTCAAGGTTAAAAAAACGGGTTTAAGAAATAAATTGAAACTCAGGCAGCAAAAAAACGACTTGAGGGGTCTAAGTAAATAGACAAGCAATGAAGAAAAAGATGAGCATGCGACTGCGCTGGCTTTTTTTAACAATTCCGCTGGCATTACTTCTATTAGGATGCCAAAAGGACCAAGATGTTTTCATCCCCTACGAGCTGGGGGCTGAGGATTTGAAGGGACAGGTTGCGAATTTATTGGATGAAATCGCCAGTACAACGGAAACCTTCCAATGGGAAGTGAATGATGCTCAAACTTTCTTTACGCGAAATGGAAGTCGTTTGGCAATTCCTGCCAATGCTTTCATGACTTTGGATGGATCTGAAACCTTAGAAGGCCAGATTGAACTAAAGATTCGCGAGGTCGTCCACAAAGGTGAGATGATCAAGTTTCAACTGCCGGCCCAGAGTAGTGGCCGTCTTTTGGAGACATTGAGTGCATTGCATATTGAAGCCAATTTGAATGGCCAGCCTCTTGCCCTTCGAACCGGAATAAGTATTGATTGGGACATACCTGCGGAAGATTTCACAGGGGATTTCAATCTGTTCTATGGTTTAGAAGAAAACGGATTGATATCCGAATGGGCTGGTGCTACAGAGGTGTATGTTGGTCAAGCTCCGGTCAGAGCCATCAAGATCTTGACGCAAGAAGGAGCATCACTCAATGCTTACAAGGCGCAACCGCAACAACTAGGTTGGTGGAACTGTAGCCGATTCGCTATGTCAGAAGTGAGCCCCGAGGAGATGAATTTCAAAGTGGCATTGCCGCTTCACTTCAATGGACAAAACAGTGCCGTTTATTTAGTTTTTGAAAATAGAAAGACTGTCGTCCCGCTTGATTGGAATGATATTGAGCACGACGGTCAGTTTTCCTCGCCGCTGGTACCGGTGGGGGAAGATATAATTGTAGTAGCGATCGCTAAAGGGACCTTGGACCGTTCGTTTTTAGGCTTTGAAAGCCTGACGACTAATCGAGCTAGCCAAACACTCACTCTCCCCTTGAATCAGCGGTCGCTGCATACCATTCAGCAATACCTCGGTAGCTTGTAATGGTACCCAAAAAGAGTTAACACCGTTTTCCTTCATGATAGCTTTGGCCGCCTTTAGGGCGGCCTTGTTTTTTTTAGCTATATATGAAAAGCTATTCTCCCGCCTCTTCATCCCATTCCATATCAATACGTCGACGGGCGAGATCTGTGGCCGCAATTTTCACCCAAATATCATCACCCATTTTCAGTTGCCTTCCGCTATGCATGCCTGTAACCCAGAGGCGATTAGATGCGAGGTCGAATGGTTCTGGTAAGGTGGCAAAGCTTATCATCCCTTCGCAGTAGTTCTCCTTAATTTCCACAAAAATTCCGTAGTCTGAAAATCCAGAGATTTGCCCTTCGAAGGTCTCTCCGATATGATTCTCGATAAACTCTACCTGCTTGTATTTTACGGATTCTCTTTCGGCTTCCATGGCCTTCCGCTCTTGTAGCGAGATGTGTCGGCACTGTTCTTCAAGAGGCTCTTTCTTTACCCTAAAGGCTTCTTCGGATGCGAGATTAAGGGCGAGAATTCGGTGAGCCAAGACATCGGAATAGCGGCGGATGGGGGAAGTAAAGTGGCTATAAAATTCAAAACCTAAGCCATAGTGACCTATGTTTTCGGTAGAGTAGGCAGCTTTTGCCATGGTACGGATTGCGATCGGTTCCAATAATTTTAGGGCTGGTATCTTCTCTGCCTCCTTATTAAGTCGATTAAAGGAACGAGCAATTTCTGTTTTGGAACTAACATTCATTTCGAAGCCTAGCTCGCGAGCGAAACGTGCAAATTCTTCTACCTTATCTGGATCAGGTTCATCGTGTACGCGGTATACAAAGGGAATTTCATGGCCTGCTGCTTTATTGTTGATAAAGGTGGCTACCTCTCGGTTGGCCAACAGCATGAAATCCTCGATCAGCATATTGGAATCCTTGCGCTCTTTGATGTACACCTCTAGGGGGGTACCATCTTCATCCAGTCTGAACTTTACCTCATTGGTTTCGAAGTTAATCGAACCGTCTTTGAAGCGAGCCTTCCGCAATTTTAGTGCTAATCGATTTAGTTTTCTCAATTCGCTAGCGAACGGCCCTTTACCCGTATCTAGTCCAGCTTGCGCCTCTTCGTAGGTAAAACGATGATCAGAGTATGTTACGGTTCGTCCGAACCAACGATCTATTATTTTATCACTTTGATCAAAGGTAAATACAGCAGAGAAGGTAAGTTTATCTTCGTGCGGCCGCAAAGAACATAGTTCATTGGATAGTCGTTCTGGCAACATTGGCAACACCCGATCTACTAGGTAGACTGAAGTTGAACGCTGAAAAGCTTCTTTATCCAAAGGACTGCCTGCCTGTAGGTAGTGTGCCACATCAGCAATGTGAACACCTACTTCATACTTGCCATCTTCCAGAAATTCCAGGGAAAGGGCATCGTCAAAATCTTTGGCGGTATCAGGGTCAATTGTGAAAGTGGTGATTTTACGCATATCTCGTCGCAATGCTACCTCTTCTTCTGTGATGATGGAGGGCAGCTTTTCGGCAATATCCATTGCTTCTTCGGAGAAGACCAGATCAAAGCCCTTATTGATCAAGATGGCTTTCATTTCGATATCATGACTTCCGGCTTCTCCCAGTACGACACTTACCTCTCCTTCCGGATCAAAATGGGGACCTCTATCCCAATTGATAATCTTTACGGTTACCTTTTCGCCATCACTGGCGTTTTTTGTCTTGTCTAAGGATACATAAATATCGAAGGGGTTTCCTAGCCCGTCAGTCGTTACTAGAGCATGCTTAGGAAAAAGGCGGATGGTGCCAATGAAGAACTCCGAAGCTCTTTCAAGAACGGCTTCCACTGCTCCCTCCATTTTTCGTCTGCCAGGTCGCGTCCAGGCTCTTACTTTCACCTTATCGCCATTCATGGCGGTATTCATATGCTTGGCTGGAACAAAAATATCTTCTTCTAGATCCGGTACTACAATGTAGGCGGAACCCGTCCGAGTGGCATCCACTCGCCCTTCAAAGTAGCTATCTGAGCTACGGCGTCGGGAGCCCGATCCGCCGCTACGGCCTAGTTTGAATTTGTAATCTGGAGTGGCGAGTAATTTACCATCCGTAACCAAGGATTCTAAGGCATTTTGAACACTGTCCTTGTTATTGGATACTTTAAGTTTTCGAATGATTTGTTTGGCGTTGAAAGGTTTCTTAGGGTTTCTTTTAAAGAGTCGCAAGATCTCACTTTGCAGTTTTCTTGGCCGCAATTGAGCGCCTTTTACTTTGGTTTTTTTCTTTTTTGTCATTATCTGTTTTTTCTGTCCATGGAAGAGTTTCTTCCACTACTTGGTTTAATTGGGTGCCAATTAGGACATAGGATTCCTAGCAGCAAGTTAGCTGTAAGGAGATGCCCCGAGGCATTTGTACTATTAAATCTGGTTTTTATATGTGGTTCTGAAATAATATAGTTGGTAATGAGATTCTAAAATGAGTGGATTTACGCATTAATGATGGTCCCGTCTGGGTGTAGTTCAAGCTGGTAAGCTGTACTTTCAGTAGCAGAGAAGCCAGTGGAGTGGGAATTGGTTTGACCAGAAGCAATTGAAATCATCCAATCTTCATCGATTGTTGCTACTGATTGTGTTAACTTCTTTCCATCATAAAAAGTTCCCGCAATGACTCTTTTTTCTATCATGTTCCCCGCTTTATCAAAAGTAACGAGCACATAATTGTAGTTCAACAGGCTAGCCTTCCAATAAACAATGGCATGAATATCCTTCAAGCCACCCAATCTAAAACAGGCGATAAACTCAGTATTTTCATCAGGCTCTTCGCCGTCAATCGGGATTAAATAAGTTTGAACAAGGGCTGCCGGTAGCGGTAGGTTGGCTTTGCTAAAGGCATGATGGCTATCTTCTCCTAACAAGATAGGAGGCTCTAGTAGAGGGAATTGCTCTAAAAAGGAAACGAAATCGATCTTTTTGGTTTTGACTTTCTGCATCTCTTTTGCATTCTTGAATCTGAACTCCATTAAAAATTCAGAAGGTTATATATTCTCTAACCTTTAGCTCAAAGATAAGTTCGCCACCCGGATTACTTGCCCATTTGCTGATAAAAAATAGTTTTGAATCCTTCCTATTTGTATTGATTCTAAATAAAAAGGAACTTTTGGTGATTTTAAACAAGAATTGTGGAAAGCGGCTTATATAATATAGATTTGTAGTCTTTGGATAAACCACCAATTAATTCTTAAGGATTGTGCCAAAAATCCAAAGCAAATTGCAAAAAGGCGCAACAAAACCTAAAAGCAAAAAACATGAATTGGTTTTCAAGGTTTCTGACCTCTTCGCTTGGAAAGAAACTCCTGATGAGCCTAACCGGTTTGTTTCTGATTTCCTTTTTGATCATTCACTTGATTGGAAATTTACAATTGTTGATTGATGATGGCGGAAAGCAATTCAATGTCTACGCCAAGTTCATGACTACAAATCCTGTGATTAAAACGGTTTCGTACTTGCTCTATGGCTCTATTTTGCTGCATGCAGTACAGGGGTTGATGATCTGGCGACAGAACGTCCAAGCTAGAGGAGGGCAGCGATATGCTGTGAAGGTAACTCGAGCCGTTAATACTTCAGCAAAGCTTTCTAGCAATATGGGATGGCTAGGAACGATCGTCTTGGTATTTATTCTGGTGCATATGTATCAGTTCTGGTTACAGATGAAGCTCGGAAATATACCGATGGCCACCTATGATGGACAAGAATACAAAGATCTATATACCATTGTATCTGCCGCCTATCAAAACATCTTCTATGTGATTTTTTATGTAGTGTCTATGCTCGTCATTGCATTCCACTTATGGCATGGATTCCAAAGTTCTTTCCAAACGCTAGGGCTTAATCATAGAAAATACACCCCATTTATTCATGTATTGGGAAAACTGATTGCTGTGGTTATCCCCCTCGGTTTCGCAGTTATTCCTGTTTTCATGTTCATTTTGCGTAACGCTTAAACGAATTTGACTATGAAATTAGAAGGTAAAGTACCTCCTGGCTCACTAGGGGAAAAATGGACGAAATTCAAGTCAACCGTCCCTTTGGTGGCTCCAAATAACAAAAGAAGAATTGAGATCATCGTGGTAGGTACCGGTTTGGCTGGCGCAAGTGCAGCAGCAACTCTGGGAGAGCTGGGATATAATGTGAAGTGTTTCACTTTCCATGATAGCCCGAGAAGAGCGCATAGTATTGCTGCACAAGGTGGTATTAATGCAGCGAAGAATTACCAGAATGATGGTGATAGTGTGTACCGACTTTTCTATGATACCATTAAAGGTGGAGATTACCGGTCTCGAGAAGGAAATGTTCACCGGCTAGCAGAGGTGAGTCGTAATATTATTGATCAGGCTGTAGCACAAGGCGTGCCTTTCGCTCGTGATTACGGTGGATTATTGGATAACCGATCTTTCGGTGGGGTACAGGTAAGCCGTACCTTTTATGCACGTGGACAAACCGGGCAACAGTTGTTGATCGGTGCCTACCAGGCATTGTCTCGACAAATCGCCTTGGGCTCTGTAGAGATGTACAACCGCCATGAGATGTTGGACATTGTGAAGGTAGATGGAAAGGCTAGAGGAATTATCGCTCGTAACTTGCTGACTGGCGAAATAGAGCGTTATGCTGCCCACTGTGTGGTATTGGCTACGGGAGGCTACGGAAACGTATTCTATTTGTCTACAAACGCCATGAACTGCAATGTGTCAGCAGCTTGGCGAGCCGTGCGCCGAGGTGCCTTGATGGCGAACCCTTGCTTTACACAGATTCACCCAACTTGTATTCCCGTTTCTGGTGATTATCAGTCGAAATTGACTTTGATGTCTGAGAGTTTGCGGAATGATGGGCGAGTATGGGTACCGAAGAAACTCGAAGATGCTAAGGCCATCCGGGAAGGCAAAAAGACGGGATTAGATATTAAGGAAGAAGATAGAGATTACTACTTAGAGCGTAGATATCCTGCCTTCGGTAACCTGGTTCCACGTGACGTAGCTTCCAGAGCAGCCAAAGTGGCTTGTGATGAAGGTCTTGGCGTGAGTTCGACCGGTTTGGCGGTATTCCTTGACTTCGCCGCGGCGGTTCAGCGTTACGGAAAGTCTGCTGCTAATGTACAGGGCGTCCATAATCCGGATGCAGCAACGATCACTCGTTTGGGTGAAAAAGTAGTGGAGGAGAAATACGGTAACCTTTTCGAAATGTACGAAAAGATCACCGGAGAGAATCCTTACAAAATGCCTATGAAGATCTATCCAGCCGTGCATTACACCATGGGTGGACTTTGGGTGGACTATAATTTGGAAACCAACGTACCCGGCTTGTTTGCCTTGGGTGAAGCTAACTTCTCTGATCACGGAGCCAACCGTCTCGGAGCATCGGCCTTGATGCAGGGCTTAGCTGATGGATACTTTGTAATTCCTTATACGATTGGTACTTTCCTTGCTAATGATATTCGTACACCGAAGTTTGAGGCTGATGGCGAAGCGTTTGTGGAAGCTGAAAAAGCAGTGAAGGATCGCATCGATCAGGTTCTTAATGTAAAAGGGAATCAATCGGTAGAAAGTTTCCACCGCCGACTAGGTAAGATTATGTGGGACTATTGCGGTATGTCTAGAAATGCCGATGGCTTGCGTTCTGCCCGCCAGATGGTCGTGGAATTGCGCAAAGAGTTCTACCAAGATGTGTTTGTACCGGGTTCTAACGATGAGTATAATCCTGAGCTGGAGAAAGCATTAAGAGTTGCCGATTTCATGGAAATGGGAGAGGTGATGATTCTAGATGCCTTGAATAGAGAGGAGTCTTGCGGAGGTCACTTCCGAGAAGAATATCAAACGGAGGAAGGAGAGGCCTTACGGAGAGACGATGAGTTTGCCTACGTGGCAGCTTGGGAATACACAGGCTGGGATGACGAGCCAGTATTGCACAAAGAAGAATTAATGTTTGAGAACGTAGAGCTAAAAACTCGTTCTTACAAATAATTGCTAAAAATCAAGCGTCCAATTATGAAGTTAACGCTGAAAGTCTGGAGACAAGAAAATCCTAATAAAAAGGGTAGTTTCTCTACCTATCAACTTGATGAGGTAAGTGAGCATATGTCCTTCTTGGAAATGCTGGATGTACTTAATGAGCAATTGATAGCTAAGAAGGAAATGCCTATCTCCTTTGATCATGATTGCCGAGAAGGAATCTGTGGAGCTTGCAGTATGGTGATCAATGGCCAACCGCATGGTCCAATGGGCGGTACTACTACCTGCCAGTTGCACATGCGACATTTCAAGAATGGCGATACGATTGTAATAGAGCCTTTCCGTGCGAAGGCTTTCCCGGTTGTACGTGATCTAGTGGTAGATCGATCGGCCTTTGATCGTATAATTCAGGTCGGTGGATTCGTATCTGTAAATACGGGACAAGCTCAAGATGCCAACTCAATTCCGGTGGAAAAGGACGTGGCTTCTCAAGCCTTTGATGCTGCGACTTGTATTGGTTGTGGAGCATGCGTAGCCGCTTGCCCTAATGCTTCAGCCATGCTCTTTACCTCTGCTAAAGTATCTCACTTAGGAATCCTGCCACAAGGCCAGGTTGAATCCACGAGAAGAGTACAAGCGATGGTGAAGCAAATGGATGAGGAGGGCTTTGGTAATTGCTCCAATGTAACGGCTTGCGAGGCGGAATGCCCCAAAGGTATCTCCGTAGAGAACATTGCGCGCATGAATCGTGCATACATTGGTTCAGTCCTCGGTTCAGAAACGTCTGTTTCTTAATAGTAACCGAAAGTAAGGACGCTTAACCAACCATTTTGATTAGCAGGGACTCTTTAGTGCATAGTTATGTTTTACAAAGAGTTACCCTTCAGATAAAGTTTTAAACCCTGGTCTAGTACTGGGGTTTTTTGTTTTTTTGCAATCTCTCTGTCTTAACTGTTAGCAGCCTACGGCCCTTACTCAACGTTTAGGATACAATAAGCTGTCTAGTTAGATGACAGGTTTTCAGTTTTACATACCAAAAGAAAAAAATGCTATGATAAGGTATTTACTAGGACTAGCTATTGTTATTCTCATTGGCTGCTCTCCTAAATCCAATGACCCAGATTTTACCATCGTTGATTTTGAAAACTCACTGGCCGCTTCTTACAACTACTTGGGGTCCTTTGGAGATTACTATCTTCCCATCAGTAATCTCTCTTCGGATGAGGTCGGGGTTCCAGGTTTTGGTAGCCACCTCAGTACCAGTGACGATCTGACTGAGCTCTTGCGACACGAATGGACGCCAGATAATACTTTGACCACAATTCTATGGTCAGACCTTTATAATGGGGTAAATGCGGCCAACACCGCCTTGGCACTTGTACCTCAGATCAAGGAAGATGTCTCCACGATTCTGCAGGCAGAGGCTCAAGCATTGCGTGCTTTCAATTACTTTCTCTTACTCGATGTATTCGGTAATATTCAAGCCTTCAAAGAGGACGTATTGACGGGTAATGTGAATGTGCCGCAATTGAGTAGAGCAGAAGTTTTTGATTTTATTGAGGCAGAGTTGTTGGAAGCTATTCCGTTTCTGAATCAGGACCCGATCTATGGCCGGATAACGCAAGGAGTAGCCCAAACACTGTTGGCTAAGTTGTATTTGAATGCGATAGTTTATAAAGGGAGCCCGGAGTGGGCTGCTTGCCGAGATGCTTGTACTGCAGTGATCAGCAGCGGAGATTACCGGCTTGCGGATGACTATTTTGACCTTTTTAAAACCAATAACCAATCCACCGGAGCTGACGAGATCATCTTGGCTTCGATTGAGTCCCCCACGATTCATCAATCTCGCCTCAGTGTACACCCGGCCCAAGTGGATACAAAAAATCCTTCAACCAATGGTTTCTTGAATTATGCCGCTACCCCAGAGATGTCCGAACTGTTTGACTATACCACTGATAGCCGCTCCGATGCCATCTTACGTGGCCTGCAATTCACTAGTACCGGTGAGGTGATCTTAACGGCTTCTGGAGACTCCGTTCTTTATGAAATGGATTTCCGTGGTGGTAGTGCCTTTTTGAATGGTTACCGGGTGTTGAAATATGAAATGGATGCAACGAAGATCAATTATGGAGACAATGATATAATGATCTTCCGATATGCAGATGTCTTACTGATGCAAGCCGAAGCCCTGAACGAATTGGATGATCTATCGGGGGCTGTCGATCTTATTAATCAGGTGAGAGCGAGGGTTTATGACCCGGCTGCACCCTTGGCTGCCGGTGACTTTACTAAAGAGAGCCTGCGAACACAGATCTTAAAGGAACGCTCTACGGAGTTGTTCTGGGAAGGTTGGCGTAGACAGGACATGATTCGTCACGATGCATTTTGTTCTCAAACTTGGAGTCAAAAAGAAATGCCTACAGAAAATTGTGATATACGTCTGCTATTTCCTATTCCCAAGGATGTTTTGGATGTAAATCCGAATTTAACTCAAAATCCTGGGTATTAGAGATTAGGGGATGGCTTGATTTATTCGCTGTGATCAAGTTCAATATGGAGTAGAAAAGGGCTAGCTCTTACAGAGGAGAGCTAGCCCTTTTTGTGCTTGAAACCATACATTCAGATTACTGCTTGCCGTATTCTACTTTTCGACCTGGCGTGTAGGGCGCACCGGCCTTTTCCAGTTTTTCCTCCAATTTTGCAATGTCTTGATCCCTCAAGGTGTTGATCGACTGCAGGACGGAGGTAAAGGCTTTACGGGCAATTTGTAGCCCATCCTTATGGGTTTGTGTCGGAGCAGAAGAAGAACTCCACATTTCATAAGTGATCGATCCCATTCGATTGTTGATGGAAGGTTGTGATTCCTTATCTAGCCTACTGGCCAGGCGATCTCCATACATTACTGTCCGAATGTCTGCTAGTTTTTCCTTGGCTGCTTTCACCTCTGCCAGCCAGGCCTCAGGAGCCGCTTCGACAGCATAGATAGCCTTTTCAATATACTGAAGTTTATTCCCCATATCTCTGATTTGGCCATTGGCACCTGAAATGGCTCTTTGCAAGCCCTGCGCTTCTCGCTGAAAGGCCAATAGGGCTGCTCGGTCACTAGCGGGTAAAGTCACACCACCTAGGGAACGCAATTGGAAGGGCGTAGGTCCAACGAGCTCTTGGAGCTGCCCATTGATGCTCTCGGACAAGGAAACGGTATAAGCTCCGGGCATGGCCAGGATTCCTTCGTCTAATCCAGCAAAAGGATTGCTGGTATTTCTCGCTGACAGACTAATGGGGTTGACACTCTGGTACCTAGCATCCCAAGTAATTCTTTGCACGCCTGTCGCATGACGAGTTTTAAGTTGTTTGAGGATGTTATTGGATTGATCTCGGATCGTAAATAGTAAATATGGCTTTTCCTCATCCGTTTCCGCTTTGAGTTCTTCGTAGGTCGGGTAGCGGATTTCTTCTCCTTTCTTTTTGGCCTCCTTTTCTTGCTTTTGACGCTTAGCCTTGAGTGTCTCTATCTTGTCTTTGACATAATAGGTAAAGGTTACGCCAACAGATGGATTGGGGACACTAAAATAAGCATCACCTTGGAAACCATTTCCTCTCAATCCCAGTGGAGTACTCTCTATAAATACTAGGCCTTCCTTGACGGGGAAGATTTTCGCCTTTTCAGCTAAAGCTTCTTCTTGCAAGTTTCTGAGCGGAGCGTAATTGTCCATCACATAAAAACCTCGGCCAAACGTTCCCAAAACCAAGTCGGTTTCTCGCTTTTGGATGGCTATGTCCCGAACGGCGATCGTCGGCAAGCCTGCCTTAAGTTGTTTCCAATATCCTCCTCCATCATTCGTGAAGAAGCAGCCAAATTCTGTTCCTACAAAAAGAAGTTTAGCATCTTCAAAGTCTTCCGCCAGGCTATAGGCAGAACCTCTCTTGGGCAAGTTGGAACTGATAGCTGTCCAACTCTGTCCTTGGTTGGTGCTTTTGTAGACATAGGGGAGGAAATCTCCATATTTGTGATGATTAAAAATGGCATAGACCGTGTTTTCATCATGTTCCGAAGCGAGCAGAAAGTTAACGTAGGTTTGTTTTGGGGCGCCTGGAATTTGATCTACATCTATCTTCGTCCAAGTTTTGCCTCCATCTTTGGTCATTTGAATGAGACCGTCATCTGTTCCTACATACAGCAATTCTTGATTCAAAGGGCTTTCAGAAAAGGCGACGATAGTCCCGTAGGGTGAAGTGGAGCGGTTTTTAGCCACTGCATCAATACTTTGCACAGTCCCCATAACTTTCAAGGTGTTTCGATCAATCTGCTTGCTAAGGTCTCCACTAATCGTCTCCCAGGTATTTCCACGGTCATCACTGCGGAATAGTTTGTTAGCCGCAAAATAGATACGACTGTCCTTATGAGTAGAAACGGCTAATGGAGCATCCCAATTCCAGCGGAAGCTGGCTTCACCTTCAGCAGGCTTCGGTTGGATACCCAATTGCTCACCACTCGCTTTGTCGAAGCGGATCAAACCTCCATATTGTGATTGCGCATAAACGATATTGGGGTTACTCGGGTCAATTTGAGACTCAAAGCCATCACCACCATTGGTAATGAACCAATCCTCATTTACAATCCCATTCTGACTACGGGTCCTGGAAGGCCCACCTAAACTAAAATTATCCTGCGTTCCGCCGTACACAAAGTAGAAGGGCTCTGTATTATCAACGGCCACTTTATAGAACTGAGTTACGGGCAGATTGGCTTTGAAAACCCATGTTTTAGCGCCATCAAATGACTCATAGATTCCTCCGTCACAGCCTACGATATAGTGATCTGTATGATCTGGATCGATCCACATGCTGTGGTTGTCCACGTGCTTGAATCTTTCGTTAACTTGCCGAAAGGATTTTCCACCATTGGTCGTCCATTGAAGCCAAGTATCCATCGAGAAGACAATGTCAGGATTGGAGGGGTGAGCAACAATTTCTGTATAATAGTTCCCGCTGGTTACATGGCCACTTTGTTTCTTCCAGCTTGCGCCTCTATTGGTAGATTTGAAGAAGCCCCCGCCGGTAGCTGCTTCCACAATAGCATAGATTATTTCCGGGTTCGCCGGAGAGAGGGTCAGGCCAATTCGCCCTTTATCTCCCCCTGGAAGTCCCTTGTTAGCTTTGGCCCAGGTCGTTCCGCCATCTTTAGTTTTGTAAATGCCGCTTGCTGGACCACCACCCACATAGGTGAATACATGCCTTCTACGTTGGTAGGCAGCCGCATATAAGATGTCGGGATTGCGAGGGTCCATGATGATGTCATTCACACCAGTGTGCTCGTCGATGGCTAGAACAGAGACCCAAGTCTTTCCTCCATCGATAGTTTTATAGACGCCGCGATCACCACCGCTACTCCATAAAGGACCGATGGCCGCAACATATACAATATCCTCGTTTTCTGGGTGGACAATGATTTTTCCAATGTGTTCAGAATTTTCTAGGCCCACCTTTTTCCAGCTAGCCCCATCGTCTTCGGATTTGTATAGACCATCACCATAGGCTACCGAACGCTGATTGTTATTTTCTCCTGTTCCTACCCATACGGTGCTAGGGTTACTAGGCGCGATAGCGACACAGCCAATGGAATAGGAACCTTGTCGATCAAATATGGGCTTATAAGTGGTACCGTTATTTGTTGTTTTCCAAACCCCTCCGGAAGAGGTGGCCACATACTGGACGTACTTATTTTGGGGATGGACTGCTATGTCCGAAATCCGACCGGAAGTGATAGCTGGGCCGATGGATCGAAACTTTAGACCACTTACCGACAGCTTCTCTATGGGAGAGCTGATCTTTTCGGGTTCCTTTTCTTTTTTCTTTTTCTTTTGAGCTTGGCCGGGAATACTAATGGCTAGCGCCAAGCCAATGATTAGGGCGATCTTTCTGTACATACTATTCTATTCAAATGATGATTCAAAAGGAGTGTAAATCAGTTCAGAATCTAAAGGTAAGATTTTTTAAAAAAGTGTTAAAGAAAGATGGGAGGTGTTACTTCTTCCATGAGTTGCGTCAGAACAGATGTAAATACGAAACAAAGCATTATTAGCTGATTCTTAATTAAAATCACATTAGAATGAAATGGAATAAGATTGTAAGTATGGCTTTTTATGTGTTGTTGATGCTGCTATTGGGGAATGCTGTCCAAGCACAATCTCAGGTGAGTCGAAAGTCATCAGAAAAGATACTTCAACAGGATCAGAAGATAGAGCAAGAGGTAGGCAATCAGGAAGCAGAGGTTGGGGCTAAGGCGTCAGCAAATGCGAGGAGCGGGAAGGGAGAAGCAAAGAAGCAAGCCAGAGTAAACAAGGAAGGTAATCGTGCTAAGGGCAAAAATAAGCGTAAGAAGGCTCATGCCAAAGGTAAATACAAAAACAAGAATGCGAAAGCAGTTAGAAGTGCTAAAGCAAAGGCGGGAAAGCAGGGCTTAGAAAAGCGGAAAATAGGTAAAGCTTACCGCAAAACGAGAAAAGCCAAGTCCTCAAAAGAAAAAGTTAAAAGGACATCTAGGACGGATATTCCCGTTCAGGAAAATTAAGCATACCATCCAATGACGTAATTTTGAGAAAACGAAAAAATGGGCCAGCTGTACGCAGTTGGCTTTTTCTCTGCCAGAAAATAGACTAACTGTATTTGTTTTATCGTTAGGAGAATGATATTTTTGGATCGCAATTCAGTGAGTTACTAGCCCCGACGACTCTGTTGTCCCTACATTCTACCTAATTGGCTAGTACGTTCAGCCTATTACAACTTAGATACCCCAATCAGCAATTCCAAGTTAAGAAATAGCTCTATTGTATGGTTCTGGCTATGCAATAGTCAAGGTTCAAGTCCCTCTTTGTATGATTAGGTGCTAGTCAACTCTTGGTTGCTAGCACCTTAATCTTAAGGCTAAAATTGTGACTCGCTACTACAATTTTTGAAACATTATGTAAGCATCCACGTATCCTTTATTATAGTGCTTAAAACCTCCTGGCACTGTCGCAATGATTTCAAAACCAATGTCTTGCCAAAGTTTTACGGCGGAGGTGTTGGTGCTAACTACCAGGTTATATTGCATACCTTTATATCCGGCTTTTCGAGCCGAGTCCAGCGAATGGACAGCAAGCTTTCTACCAATACCAAGCTTTCTATATTTCGGAGCAACCATGTAGGCGCCATTGGCGATGTGGTCACCATATCCGGCTTGATTCGGTCTGATAATATAGGCTCCAGCGGCCTGGCCTAGGTATTCTGCGATATAGGCAATATTATTCGTATTGATCCAGACCTTTTCTAGTTTGGCGCGAGGCGTACCGGGTAGATATGGATAATAGATCTTTTCTTCTATGATTCCATTGAAAAGATCCCATAGCAAATCTAGATCAGAAGCATTTGCTTTACGTAAATTGATCATGAGTTAGCAAAATTGTGCAAGAGAAGGGTGGAATAAAATATATATAAAAAAAATAAATGTTTTCTTTGTTTTTATCATCTTTATCTATACATTTGCTTTGAACACGCTACCAATTCTAGTTCTACCAAAGACACACCAACCTTACAAAATTCTTTAACTAGTCACTAAGCTTTCACTACGAATACTTGTTGATTCCTGTTCCACAGATTGGGATATCTGGTAAACCATAACCGTTTACAAGGGCCCAAACGCAGTCGTTTACTGGGATTAAGTCAGTCTAAGTTGCCATGAAGTAAAGAATTTTATCAGACCGATCTTGATCTTCCATACCCATCTTTAACTGCAGGACCAATAGGTGCCTTTACGATTATTAATACAAAGTAAATCGATTGACACTGGATTGAAAAATGAAGGCTATGGTTCAGCCTATCTTGAACCGTCCTTTAGTACCTGTTTGACTCTTACTTTTGGTTCCTAAAAGTGATCGCCAAACCTGTACTTAGCCTTGAATTGCTATCTATTACTGATGAAAGGGGATCAGGCTATAAAGATTAGATTTGGGAAGGTTTTGTCTGCTAGGCCTTACTTTAAAAGGAGGCAGCGGCCCCGTAATTCTATCCTATATCCTGATACTTAAGAATATGATTGTCATGTGCTTTGCTCATGCAGATGCCATGGCATGGTCGACTTGTACTCCTCGGGAAACGTTGTCTTGGAGCACCTGGTGGTCTCTGTCTATGAAACAAATTTACACGCTTAGGTATGCAAAACTATCTTATTGTAGGTTTATTTTTAATAAGCATTCAGTTTGCATTTGGGCAAAAAAATTACACCAAAAAAGAAGATCCAATAGATTTTCAAAGGTCCCAATTACTCATACAAAATGCATCAATGGTTACCGATAGCAATCATGTTGATTATTATCGTTACCTAAAACTAAAATTTGAAACGATACAAACTTCTGAGCAGCGCAAGTTGCTGCTTGAACAAGGAATTGACCTCATTGGATATCTCGAAAGCCATAGCTATTTGGCGGCTTTACCCCACACCGTAGCTCTTAATAATATATCCGGTTTACTGCAATGGGATACGATAGCTGCGGAGCAAAAGCTATCTAGATCTTTGGCTAACAATACGTATCCGAACCATGCGTTGGACGAAGAAGGGAGCGTTCTGCTACATATATATCCCTTCCGTCATGCATCAAAAGTATCCTTGAGTATAGAGTTGTTGGAGTCGGGGATAGAGATATTAGAAGCTGGAGATAACTACTTCAAAGTAGCGGTGTTGCCAGAATCCATTTTAGCGTTAGCGGCTCTTCCTTCCGTTTTCTATCTGGAATGTATTCCCGCGGTACCTAGGTATGAGGGAGTGGCAGGGCGGCAACAGCAGAGAGGAAATTGGCTTAGTCTAGGGCCAGGAACTGGCTTGGATGGTAGCGGCGTAGCGCTGGCTATTGGAGATGATGGGGGAGTTGATCACATTGATTTTGCAGGAAGGGTTTTTGATCACACTGAGTTTGATCGAGGATCACATGGAGATATGACAGCAGGTTTGGCTATCGGCGGTGGGAATTTAGATCCCAAAGCTATGGGGATAGCACCAGCTGCGCTTTTGCACTTATATAATATTGAACAGTATGAACACATCGACCAGGCGGTCAATAATTACCAGGAATTGGGGACAGTTATAACCTCAACTTCCTTCTGGGAGGGGTGTGGAGGTGATTACACGCAAGCAGCTCGTGAGCTCGATTTGCAGGTTAATCATTCCATTTCCCTACTCCATTGCTTTTCCGCAGGTAATCAAGGCGATACGGACTGCGATAATCCTTATGGTTCCATCGAATTGCCGAATGGAGTAAGATTTGGGAATATCACAGGGGGCCGCAAAGCCGCAAAGCATAGTATTGCAGTAGCCAATATCTCCCAGCATGATAGCTTAATCTTGAATAGCAGCAGAGGGCCGGCCATTGATGGTAGAATCAAACCCGATCTAGCAGCATCAGGTAGTGGCCAACGGACGACGGATCAAGCCAATAGCTATCAAGTGGCAAGTGGAACGTCTGCGGC
>JAHQWA010000273.1 GCA_019634045.1 Saprospiraceae bacterium | reverse complement strand
TCATACAACAGGGTTTGTATTTAGAAATAGTGGTTTTAGTAATGACAGGAGGCACTCCTTTCCAAAATCAAGTGCCCAGTATATAATTAACGAATTTCCAAAGATTTTAGTTCCTCTAGTTCCGCCTAAATCCCATAGCTATGGCGACCGTCCAAAAGGCAGCATAACCGTTTAAGATCAAGCTTTTATACTTAATGATAAAACTCCATTTTCGTTACACCATTTCACCATAATTAAGATTCGATCTACTCCACGCAGCACATTTTTGTTTGAGGCCTTTGTCTTTCCTGTCGACTTTCAAGCAAAAATTGCCTAAAGCCTAGCCTTTTCGTACTTTTGCGCTCTAAATCATTAGCATGGGTAATATTGTAGCCATAGTGGGAAGGCCGAACGTGGGGAAGTCCACCCTATATAATCGCCTCATCGGCGAAAGACAAGCCATTATTGACGATACTAGCGGGGTTACCCGAGATCGGCAATATGGTGCTAGCTTTTGGAATGGAAAACATTTCACTGTAATTGATACTGGAGGATTTGTCCAGAATTCCGAAGATGTATTTGAATCTGCGATTCGTTCTCAGGTGAAGATTGCGATCGAAGAAGCTGGTTTGTTAATCTTCATGGTAGATGTGACAACGGGTATCACAGACTTGGATGAGCAGGTAGCTGAAATGCTGAGGAAATCAGATAAAGAGGTCCTGCTTGCCGTCAATAAAGTCGATAACGCTCAGCGTCTGTTGGAAGCCAATGAGTTTTGGAGCCTAGGTTTTGAAGAAACCTATTTCTTGTCTTCGGTCACGGGCAGCGGCACGGGTGAACTATTGGATGCGTTAACCGAAAAAATCGAGGAAGAGGAAGAAACCCAAAGCGACACCCCAAAGATCGCGATACTGGGTCAACCTAATGTGGGCAAGTCATCTTTGACCAATGCCCTCCTTGGAGAGGACCGCAATATTGTGACAGATATTGCTGGAACTACTCGTGATTCCATTCACTCCAAATACAATAAATTCGGTAAAGAGTTCCTTCTTATTGATACGGCGGGAATTCGTAAAAAGGCCAAAGTTCACGAGAACTTGGAATTCTACTCCGTGATGCGTGCGATCAAGGCACTTGATGAAGCAGATGTCTGCATGCTTTTGATAGATGCCCAAACCGGTGTCGAGGCACAGGATCTGAGCATCTTTCGACTAGCGATAAAACGCAACAAAGGGGTGGTAATCCTCGTAAACAAGTGGGACTTAATGGAGAAGGAAACCAATACGGCGCGCGATTTTGAAAAAGAAGTTCGCAACCGCTTAGCTCCATTCAATGACGTTCCCGTCATCTTTACCTCAGTTTTGGAGAAACAACGAATTTTCAAAGCTATCGAGGCCGCTTTAGCTGTTTATGAAAACCGCCAGCGAAAAATCAAAACGTCGGAACTCAATGATATAATGCTGGAAGCAATCGAACGCACACCACCTCCCGCCTACAGAGGGCGATTTATAAAAATCAAGTACGTAACGCAGTTGCCTACTTACTATCCGGCCTTTGCATTCTTTTGCAATAGTCCGAAACACATCAAGGAGAGTTACCGCAACTATTTAGAAAATCAAATTCGCAAAAACTTTGATTTCACAGGTGTTCCTATTTCGGTGTTTTTTAGAAATAAATAAAGCCTAGAACAAGCTGTGAATGGTTTTTGATCCAAGGACGAACACATTAATTCACCCTAATGAGAACAAACTTCTCGGAAAAAAGTAAACAATGCCATTTACAGCAACTGACCTGCCTGGTCTTACCATTTTTGAACCAAAAGTGTGGGGAGATGATAGGGGGTATTTCTATGAAAGCTACAATGAAAACACCTTTAAAGAGGCGGGGATAGACGTTACATTCGTCCAAGATAACGAAGCCAAATCTTCCTATGGGGTTTTACGTGGCTTGCATTACCAGGTCCCTCCCTTTGCTATGGCTAAGCTAGTTCGTGTGCTAGAAGGAGAAGTTCTGGATGTGGTAGTAGATATTAGAGAAAATTCTCCTACTTATGGCCAGTCCTTCAGCATAATCTTGAGTGCAGAAAATAAAAAACAACTCTTCGTGCCGCGAGGCTTTGCACATGGCTATGTGTGTCTCAGTGAAACCGTTATCTTTTGCTATAAATGCGATAACTTCTACTCACCAACCCATGAAGGAGGAATCATTTACAATGATCCTAAGTTAAATATTGACTGGAAAGCACCGCATACCGATCTTGTAATTTCAGAAAAAGATCAAAAACAGCCCCGTTTCAATCAGCATCGCAAATTTTTAAGTGCTGAATCAGTAGGTTAATTACTCCTTAATACCAATTTTACTATGCGAAAGCCTCAAATCCTGATCACTGGTGCGGCTGGGCAAGTGGGGCAGGAACTACTCTATCTAGCAGCCGAATTCCCACAATTTCACTTGATCGGTTTGGATCGAAGTCAGCTGGACATCGCCAACGAACAGGCCGTACTTGAGTGGTTTGATCACAACGAAATAGACTTCTGTATCAACTGCGCCGCTTATACAGCGGTCGATAAAGCGGAAAGCGAAACGGACAAGGCCAGTCAGATCAATATTGAAGGACCTCGGCATTTGGCTAAAGCTTGTAGCAAACAGCAAGTCCCTTTCATCCACCTGTCCACGGATTATGTGTACCATGGCAATTTGCCAAGGCCAATCCATGAAGACGCCCCAACTTCTCCACAGAGCGTCTATGCGCGCACTAAACTTGCTGGAGAAGGGGTCGCGCAGGCTGTCCACAATCCTGTGATGATCATTCGTACCTCTTGGGTCTATTCTTCTTTTGGTCACAATTTCGTGAAAACGATGCTTCGCTTGGGGCGAGAAAGGGAGTGCCTAAATGTTGTGTTTGATCAAATTGGGACGCCCACATATGCCCGCCATCTAGCCCAAACCTTGCTACAGATCCTGGATAGAATCCACCAAGGGCAGATTAATGCCAGCGATATCAACGGCATTTTCCACTACAGCAATGAAGGGGTGTGCAGTTGGTATGACTTTGCTGTCAGTATTTTCCAATTAGAAGGAATCGCCTGTGCAGTTTATCCTATTGAGTCCAAGGACTACCCTACTCCTGCCAAGCGGCCGCCTTTCAGTGTGCTAAATAAGGAAAAGATCAAGCATCACTTCAGTATCGGTATCCCGCATTGGAGCGTAGGTCTGCGAGAATGTCTCACTCAACTCCGAGCAGAAACTTTGTCAGCTAAAAACATATCATAGGATAGTCCAGAACATCGCCTAGCATTATTTTGTAAGAATAGATAACTTAGGTATAGTTCAATCTGAAATAATGCGAAACGCCCTTCATCCAAACTGTCTATGCATACTTACTGCATGGGTGCTACTGTCTATTCCGAGTTTTCTTCAGGCCACTCACTACCGGGCCGGAGAAATTTCCATACGACAAGTTGGAGATTGTACAGAAAGTCTGACTATCGAAGCCAGTGTGGTTACTTACACGAAGGCCAGTCGGATTAATGTGGATCGAGATTCAGTTACCGTTTGCTGGGGAGATGGGCAATGCGAAAAAGTAGGTCGTGTAAATGGTCCAGGTAACCAGGGCACCCTACTGGAGAATGATATCAAGAGAAACATCTACCGCACCACACATACCTACATTTCTAGAGGGTCCTATGTGATCTCGATGACCGACCAGAATCGAAATGGGGGCATCCTCAATGTAAACCCACCAAATTCTGAGCAAATCAGTTTTCACATTGAGACGCGCTATACCTTTCCAAACCCGCAATTTCAAGGCTGTAATGACACGCCCGTTCTTTTGCAAGATCCAGTCGATATAGGTTGTATAGGCAAAGTCTTTACCCATAATCCTGCGGCTTCCGATTTTAATGATGATAGCTTGTCTTATCATTTTGCAATTCCTCAACAGGATGTTCGAACGGATGTCCCAAACTACAGTTTTCCCGATGAAATCAATGCAGGTCCTGACAACCGGCTAACCATCGACACCCAAACGGGTAGTATTGTTTGGGATGCCCCGCAAAAAGCAGGAGAGTACAACTTAGCTATTATCATTGTCTCTTATCGAAATGGGAGCGTCTTGGACACGGTATTTCGCGATATGCAGATCTTGGTCAGGGAATGTGATAATGAACCACCGGACCTTCGAACTTCAATCGAGGAAATTTGTGTCATTGCCGGTGAATTTGTCGAGATAGAGGTCATTGCTGGGGCGCCCGTCTTTGAAACGGATCAGAAGGTAAAGCTTAGCGCAACGGGCAAACCCTTCGCGGAACCCATTTCGCCAGCAAGTTTTGTACCGCAGACCGATAATTTCGAAGACGATCCCCTCACTAAGCTATTCAGGTGGCAAACCACCTGTGAACATATATCAGATCAGTATTATACGGTAGTCTTTCGAGCCGTCGATGATTTCTTTCCCGACGGTACCGGGCTTGCCACGCTAAAGGCCGTAAGGATAAAAGTGGTCGGGCCACCTCCTGAAGGTGTCCAACTGGAGGCCGACATGGGGTCCAATTTGATCACGTGGAATCTCCCCTATGATTGTGATCAAGCTGCAGACAATTTCTTCCAGGGATTTACAGTTTGGCGGCGTGAGGGTAGCAACAATTTTGAACCAGAGGAATGTGAGCCTGGCCTTGAGGGGAAAGGTTATACTCGTCTTACCCAACTCCCCATCCAAACGATTACGGATGGTCGCTACAGTTATTTAGATGAAGCTATTGAAGTCGGAAGAACCTACTGCTACCGGATATTAGCCCGATTTGCTCAAACTACTCCAGGAGGGCTCTATTCCTTCAATCCGGTCGAAAGTTTACCTTCGGCCGAGGTATGTGTTCAATCGGATCAGGATATACCATTGCTGACTAAAGTAGATGTATTGAGCACTTCCAATTCCAATGGAGACATAGAAGTATGCTGGGCTAAACCGCAGGTGGAAGACTTGGATACGATCAGTAACCCTGGTCCCTACATTTATGAAGTATTACGGGCAACGGGCCAGACAGATAATGATACTGACTTTCAGACTATCGACGTAGAATTTACCAGTCCCTCTTTTGCCAATGCCAATGACACCTGTTTCATTGATAGCGGCCTCAATACAATCGACAATCCTTACGCTTATAAGGTCAACTTCTACGTTGCGGGCAATCAACTATTAGGCGCTCCGCCACCTGCATCGAGTATTTACCTCACGGTAGCTCCGACTAACGAAGCCAGTCAATTGAGCTGGACCGCCTTGGTACCTTGGGACAATTATGAGTATACGATATACCGTCAGAATGCAAATGGTGGTTTTGACTCATTAGCAACGACTATCTCTTCTAATTATCGAGATGAAGGCTTGACGAATGGGTTGGTATATTGCTATAAAATAGAAGGAAAAGGAAGCTATGGAATCGATAATATTGCAGCGCCTTTGGTGAACTTCTCTCAAGAAGTCTGCGCCAGTCCTTTTGATGATGTTCCCACTTGCCCTCCGACCTTGGCCGTTTCTAACGTTTGTGACAGTGGTTTCGATTGCAAGAATGAAACGGATCTCTTCAATACCCTGAACTGGGAATCTCCTTTCAGCATTTGTCCAACGGAGAGCGGTGATCTTGCAGGCTACGACATCTACTATGCCCCTGAACCGGAAGCCTCCTTTGAACTAATCGCCACTATTGATGATCCCAATGTAGATAAGTTCGAGCACCAGCCCGCCACCGGCCTAGCTGGCTGCTACAAGATTTTGACACGGGATACACTCGGAAATCAAAGTGAATTCAGTAATACCGTTTGCGTAGACAATTGTCCATTTTATGATCTTCCAAATACCTTCACGCCAAATGGTGATGGCCAAAATGATATATACAAACCCTATCCCTATTGCTTCATTAGTCGCATTCAATTTAAAGTTTTCAATCGTTGGGGACAGCTGGTATTTGAGACCGCAAATCCGGATATCAACTGGGATGGAACCAACTTGAACGGGCAAGCGCTGGCTAGTGGCACCTACTACTACACCTGTTCTGTGTTTGAAAATCGTTTTTCCAGCACGGAACAACCGCCAATCTTCCTGAGCGGATTCATCGAACTCCTGCGTGGAGACTAGTTTTGGAAGCAGGTGATATTAGTGTCTGCTAGAAACAATTTCGATCGATTCTGCGTTCAGAAAAGGTACATGCCATGAGAAACGTTAGCGTTTTTCCGTAAGTTTAATTAATTTGTCGGATAGCTCAGCATAGGCTAAAGTCAAGGAATGATGCCACTTCCAAGGTGAAGTTCCCATCGCTTACCACATTGCAAAGCTTCTCCTCCAAACATGCATTAAAGCTCAGCTCGACAAAAGAACAAGGGAATGATGCCAAAAGAGAATTCACACATGACACAAACTGGTTTAGGAAATCCCCAAAGCAGCTTGGTCAGTATTTGCTGCACCCAAAGTTGGTTAGGGTTACCCAACTGCTTTGATCGCAGGATACTACGCCTTACATTATCTACCATTCTGTGTTTGTTCATGGCGGTAGCTCCTACCTGGGCTACGCACAACAGAGCAGGAGAAATTACCGTAGAGCAAATCGGGGACTGTACCGAGAGTTTGACCGTGAGAGCGACGATCGTCACTTATACTAAGGCTAGTAGCCGGCCAGCAGACCGCGATACGCTAACCTTATGTTGGGGAGATGGGCAGTGTGAGCGGGTAGCGCGAGCCAACGGCCCCGGAAACCCTCCTCAAGGGATAGTGCTCGAGAACGATACAAAATTCAACATTTACCAGGCCTTTCATACTTACCTTTCTCGGGGGTCCTATGTCCTCTCCATGACAGACCCTAACCGTAATGCCGGCATCCTAAATGTAAACTTCCCGAATTCAGATCAGGTCAAGTTCCATATAGAAACTAGATATACTTTCCCCAATCCTCAGTTTCAGGGCTGTAACAACACGCCTGTGCTGCTACAACCTCCCATTGATATTGGATGTGTAGGTAAAGTTTTTACACATAACCCAAACGCTTTTGATGTGGATGGAGATAGCTTATCCTATCACACTTTTATCCCTCAGCAAGATGTAAGATTACCCGTTCCCAATTATGATTTTCCAGAAGACATCAGTGGAGGGGTGAACAACAACTTCAGTATTGATGAGATAACGGGAGACATTGTTTGGGATGCTCCGCAACGAGCGGGTGAGTACAATTATGCCATGATCATAGTAGAATATCGAAATGGTATACCGCTAGATACGATCATTCGAGATATGCAGATCCTCATCGAGGAATGTGAAAATGAACCGCCTGAAATCGTAACTTCAGTAGAAGAGATTTGTGTGGTGGCAGGAGAACTAGTAGAGATCGATGTGGTTGCTACTGCTCCACTTTTTGAAACCAATCAACGTGTCCGTTTAACTGCACTGGGAGGGCCTTTTGAAGTCCCCAACTCTCCGGCCACCTTCCTGCCTGACAATAATACATTCCAGAATGATCCGGTCACCAAAGTCTTCTCGTGGCAAACCACCTGTGATCATATCTTTGATCAATACTACTCAGTGGTATTCCGTGCGGTGGATAACTTCTTCGGTGATACCAGTGGATTAGCCACCTTAAAGACCGTCCGGATTAAGGTGGTTGGACCGCCTCCGGAAGATGTACGAGCAGTAGCGGGTCAAGGGGAGGTGGAAGTCACCTGGGAACGCCCCTACGATTGTGAGGATGCTACCGATGACTACTTCCGTGGGTTTACCGTTTGGCGTCGAGAAGGAAGTAATAACTTCCCGCTAGACACCTGCGATCCTGGTTTGGAAGGCAAAGGTTATACAAAACTCACGCCAGTGCCAATTCAAGATGTCGTGGATGGGCGATATTATTTCCTTGATGCTACCGTTGATCGAGGTAGAACATATTGCTATAGAATCCTGGGAGAATTTGCGCAAACCACCCCCGGTGGCTTGTACACCTTTAATGGTGCGCAGAGTTTACCTTCAGCGGAAGTTTGTGTACAATTAAACCGAGATGTTCCATTGATCACTAATGTAGACGTACAGACGACCTCCACTGCCGATGGGCTGATGGAAGTCTGTTGGTCCAAACCGAAAGTAGGTGATCTAGATACTATTTTGAATCCAGGCCCCTATGTCTATGAGGTGCTGCGAGCCACTGGCCAAACGGATAATGATGCAGACTTCCAATCTATTGGCGTACAATTTACGAGTGAGTTCTTCGCTCTAGCCAATGATACCTGCTTTATCGATGGAGGGTTAAATACGGTAGATGATTCCTATAGCTATAAGGTTAACTTTTACATCAGTGAAGATGACCTGCTTGGCTCGACGAATGCCGCCTCTTCGGTTTACCTAAGTATATCCCCTACTGATAATGCCAACAACCTCAGTTGGACGGAGCTCGTTCCTTGGGATAACTTCCAGTATTTGGTATTGAGAGAAAATACAATGGGTAGCTTTGACACCTTAGGCACTACTACCGAACCCAACTACTTGGATACAGGCCTCACTAATGGAACAGAGTACTGCTATAAGGTGATTAGTATTGGTTCGTATGGCGTGGATGGGGTCATTTCTCCCATCATCAATAACTCACAGGAGGTTTGCTCCATCCCCATGGACGATGTACCTCCTTGCCCGCCAGAACTAACGGTATCCAACGTTTGTGATACGGAAATTGATTGTACCGATGAGGAACTCCTGTTCAATACCTTAAATTGGATTAGTCCGGCTGAGCTTTGCCCGGAGATTGGAGGAGATGTGGCAGGCTATGACTTGTTCTATGCGCCTACGGAGGATGGGAACTTTGAACAGATCGTACGGATCGATGATTCCTTTACTTCCAGTTATGAACACAAACCGGCAATCGGAATCGCCGGCTGCTATAAAATGGTGGCCTATGACTCGCTGGGTAATACTAGTGAATTTAGCAATACCTTCTGTGTAGACAACTGTCCGACTTATAGTTTGCCAAACGCCTTCACTCCGAATAACGATGGAAGGAACGATCTTTTCGTACCGTATCCTTTCTGTTTCATCGAGCGGGTTCAATTCAAAGTCTTTAACCGATGGGGACAGTTGGTGTTCGAAACCACTGATCCGAATTTGAATTGGGATGGTAAAAATTTGGCCGGAGATGATCTAGCGAGTGGGACCTACTACTACACCTGCGTCATCTTCGAAAGGCGAGTCGCCGGGATAACCGAGTCGCCGGATATCTTAAGCGGATACATAGAACTGTTAAGAGGGAATTAATGATGAAGAGCATAAACTGATTTAATAAACCACTAATTCTAGGGAATAAGCCAGTGTATCTTTGAACGATTGCACTGGCTTATTCATTTAGATAGAGAAAATGTCTAAAGGACTATAAAAGCCAGAAGAACTGCCATACTACTTTGATAGAAAACGTAGGGTGGCCTTTCAACTGGCCACCATTCATACAATACATTATAATATTATGTTTACTGGTATTATTGAAGCTTTGGGAAAAGTTGAAAAAATAGAACGAGAAGGCAGCAATGTCCATTTCACCTTCTCCTCCCCCATCTCTGACGAGTTAAAGATCGATCAAAGTGTTGCTCACAATGGCGTCTGTTTAACAGTCGTTGCATTGCCTCCACAGCAGCATACTTTGACTGCCATACAAGAAACTTTGGATAAATCGAATTTAGGGCGATTGCAGGAGGGAGATGAGGTGAACTTGGAGCGCGCTATGGTGGCCGGTAGCCGGCTTGATGGACATATGGTGCAAGGGCACGTAGATACCACCGGACTTTGCACTAAAGTAGAAGCCTTAGATGGAAGTTGGTACTATCACTTTGAGTATGAGCCTACTCCAGAGCACTTGCTAGTAGATAAGGGCTCTATTTGTATTAATGGGGTGAGTCTGACGGTAGTACAAGCTAAAGGGGAGCATTTTTCCGTAGCCATCATTCCTTACACCTACGAGCATACCACTTTTAAGGATTTGCAGGCAGGAGATCGAGTGAACTTAGAGTTTGATGTGATCGGTAAGTATATTGCCAAATACATGGCTGTCTATGGTGAGGGAGCCGAAGCAGCATTGCTAAAGTCATAACTAGATTCCTAGCGACCTATCCGGATAGGCTAAAACTGAAAAAGCCTTTGAAGATTGCTCTTCAAAGGCTTTTTTCATTTATCTAAGAGATGATTCGTACTAGCGAAATCTAGTCCATATCATCAACTCCTTCTAATTGTGTTTGGCGAGACTCGTAAGCCATTTGCGCCTCTTGCGTGGTAACAAAAACGTGGTCGAATCGACGAAGACCTGTACCAGCAGGAATCTTCTTACCAACGATCACATTCTCTTTCAATCCTTGCAAGCCGTCCACTTTCGCAGCGATTGCAGCCGTACTTAGTACTTTCGTCGTTTCCTGGAAGGATGCAGCTGAGATCCAGCTACGAGTTCCCAAGGATGACTTAGTAATACCTTGCAATAATGGGCTAGAAGTTGCAGCTACAGCATCTCGGTATTCCACTGGCTTTTTGTCATTACGCCTCAAGTAAGAGTTTTCTTCTCTTAGTTGACGTAGCGTAACCAACTGTCCAGGGCGTAAGCGATTAGAGTCTCCACCTTCAAGCACAAACTTCTTGTCAAAGATCCAATCGTTCACTTCCAAGAATTCAAACTTATCTACCGCTTCACCTTCCAAGAAGGAAGTATCACCTGGGTCCTCGATCTGAACGCGGCGCATCATCTGGCGTACAATTACCTCGATGTGCTTGTTGTTGATCGTAATACCCTGTGAACGGTAAACTTCTTGAATACCATTTACCAAGTATTGCTGTACAGCGGCTGGTCCTCTAATGTTCAGGATATCTCTAGGAGCCGTAGCACCGTCAGATAGAGGTGTACCTGCTCTTACGAAGTCACCTTCTTGGATCAGGATGTGCTTAGAAAGTCCGATCAAATACTTACGTTTTTGTTCGTCCTTAGCGGTCACAATCACCTCGCGATTACCACGCTTGATCTTACCAAAGGCTACTACACCGTCAATTTCAGATACGACCGCAGGATTAGATGGGTTACGTGCTTCGAAGAGTTCAGTTACCCTTGGAAGACCACCCGTAATATCCTGGATCTTACCTAGTCGACGAGGAATCTTCACAATCTTCTGACCACTCTTCACTTCAGCTCCATCATCAATTGAGATATAAGCCCCCACTGGTAAGTTGTAACTTCTTAGCTCCTCACCCGCTGGGCTCACAATCTTGATAATTGGAATCTTACGCTTGTTCTTAGATTCAACGATCACCTTATCGGCGTGACCTGTCTGATCATCTTTCTCCACTCGGAAAGTCACCCCTTCTTCTACTCCATCAAAGTTGGCAATACCGCCAAATTCTGAGATAATCACTGCGTTAAATGGATCCCATTCACAGATCTTATCTCCTTTGGAGATTTTGGCTCCATCCTTAATGAAAAGGGTGGCACCATAAGGAATGTGGTGAGAAACAAATTGCTTACCTGATTCCGGATCTACAATTCTAATTTCACCTGTACGCGCCAAAACTACATTCTGCACAGCCCCAGATTCATCAGTAGTAGAGGTCACACGCATGCTATCAAATTCAACCTTACCGTCGAATTTAGATTTGATCTCTGATTCTGTCTTAGTTACAGAAGCCGTACCACCGGTGTGGAATGTACGAAGTGTCAACTGTGTACCTGGTTCACCAATCGACTGGGCCGCGATAATACCTACCGCATCCCCTGCTTCAGTGATTCGACCAGTTGCCAAGTTTTTACCATAGCATTTGGTACACACTCCTCTCTTCGTTTCGCAAGTCAATACCGAACGAATAGTTACGGTCTCAACACCCTCTTCTTCAATATAGTCTGCAGTACGGTTATCAATAAAATCACCTGCTTTGAGGATAATCTCATCGGTAACAGGATGCACGATATCATGCAAAGTAAATCGTCCAGCAATCCTAGAAGAAAGCTGCTCGATTACCTTATCATTATCTTTAAAGGCAGAAGTCTCAATACCTCTCAAAGTATCACAATCTACCTCACGGATTACCACATCTTGAGATACATCCACCAAACGACGAGTCAAGTAACCCGCATCCGCTGTCTTCAAGGCTGTATCCGCCAGACCCTTACGAGCACCGTGAGTAGAGATAAAGTACTCTAGTACGGACAAACCATCCACAAAGTTCGAAAGGATTGGGTTTTCAATAACCGCTCCACCAGTATCACCAGATTTTCGCGGTTTCGCCATCAAGCCCCTCAATCCACACAACTGCTTAATCTGTTGTTTAGAACCACGAGCACCGGAGTCAAGCATCATGTATACAGAGTTAAAACCCTGCTTGTGCTCCGCCAATTCCTTCATTAGGTTATCCGTAATGTGGTTATCGGCAAAGGTCCATTTATCGATGATCTGGTTGTAACGCTCGTTGTTGGTGATCAACCCCATGTTGTAGTTGTCCCACACTTCGTCTACCTCGGACTGGGCCTCTTCCAAAGTTTCTTGCTTAACGGTCGGTGTGATCAAGTCACCCAAGTTGAATGACAAACCACCTTTGAACGCCCACATGAAACCTAATTCCTTAATGGAATCCAAGAAGTCAGCGGTAACGGAGAAGTCGGTACGTTCTAGAACATCTGCAATTACTTTCTTCAGGTTACGCTTCGTCAAAAGCACGTTCACAAAAGGTACTTGCTCAGGAACCATTTCGTTGAAGATCACCCGACCGGTAGTCGAGTCCATCAGCTTATTAACGAAATTGCCTTCTTCATCTTCTGTTCTCACACGAACTTTGATCGTCGCGTGCAGATCAAGTTGTCCCTCATTATAGGCAATGATAACTTCCTCAGCGGAGTAGAACTTACGTCCTTCACCCTTTACTATGATATCACCTTCAGAGCGACGCTCTTTTGTAATATAATAAAGACCCAATACCATATCCTGAGAAGGAAGGGTAATCGGTGTACCGTTCTGCGGGTTAAGCATGTTGTGTGCAGAAAGCATCAACACTTGAGCTTCCAATACAGCAGCCTGACTCAAAGGTACGTGTACCGCCATCTGGTCACCGTCAAAGTCGGCATTGAAGGCACCACACACCAAAGGGTGTAATTGAATCGCCTTACCTTCAATCAACTTAGGCTGAAAAGCCTGGATTGAGAGACGGTGAAGCGTTGGAGCACGGTTAAGCAATACCGGGTGACCTTTCAGGATATTCTCCAGGATCTCCCAGATGACAGGATCCTTTCTATCAACTAATTTCTTAGCTGACTTCACGGTCTTAACGATACCGCGCTCGATCAATTTTCTAATTACAAAAGGCTTGAAAAGCTCAGCAGCCATTGCTTTTGGAATACCGCACTCATGCAGCTTCATGGTAGGACCTACCACGATCACCGAACGACCGGAGTAATCCACACGCTTACCCAAAAGGTTTTGACGGAAACGACCTTGCTTTCCTTTCAATATATCACTCAAGGACTTCAATGCACGTCCTCCTTCTGCCTTAACCGCATTCGATTTACGAGAATTGTCAAACAGTGAATCCACTGCTTCTTGCAACATCCGCTTTTCGTTTCTCAAAATCACCTCCGGAGCCTTAATCTCCAACAGACGCTTCAAGCGATTATTACGGATAATCACCCGGCGGTAAAGATCATTCAAGTCAGAACTTGCAAATCGACCACCATCCAATGGAACCAAAGGTCTCAATTCTGGTGGAACTACTGGCAAATATTGAATGATCGTCCATTCTGGGCGATTCTCGATACGTGTCAAACCATCTCTGAAGGCCTCCACAACTCTCAGCCGCTTTAGGGCTTCTGATTTACGTTGTTGAGAAGTCTCATTGGCAGCTTGGTGACGAAGGTCGTATGATAGTTGATCCAATTGCAAGCGCATCAACAGGTCTCTTACGGCCTCAGCTCCCATCTTTGCGATGAACTTGTTGGGATCATTATCATCCAACATTTGGTTCTCAGATGGCAAGGTATCCAGGATATCTAGGTATTCCTCTTCAGTCAAGAGGTCCATCTTGGAAATCCCTTCATTTTCTTTTAAGCCTGCTTGGATCACTACATACCGCTCGTAATAGATGATGGTCTCCAATTTCTTAGAAGACAATCCTAGCAAGTAGCCAATCTTATTCGGCAAAGACTTAAAGAACCAGATATGAACAACAGGAACCACCAATTTGATGTGTCCCATTCTTTCACGACGAACTTTCTTTTCCGTTACCTCTACCCCACAACGATCACATACAATCCCTTTATAACGGATTCTTTTATACTTCCCACAGTAGCACTCATAGTCTTTTACCGGTCCGAAGATCCTTTCACAGAAAAGACCATCTCGCTCCGGCTTATAAGATCTATAGTTGATGGTTTCAGGCTTCAATACCTCACCATAAGACCGTTCCAGGATTTCATCCGGGGACGAAAGACTAATGGTGATCGTGTTGAAGTCCTGCGTTTGAATATGACTTTTTTTCTTGAAAGGCATATTTTGCTAATAGTTTTAAAGTGAGTATGATAAAAGAACAAAGGCAAAGCCCAACACTAGGTTTGGGCTTTGTTTATTCACTTACTTTAATCGAATTTCACATCGAGTGCCAAACCTCTAAGTTCATGCACCAATACGTTGAAGGATTCCGGAATATTAGGTTCTGGAAGGTTATCTCCTTTAACAATTGATTCATAAGCTTTGGCACGTCCTGTAATATCATCGGACTTGATCGTCAGCAACTCTCTCAAGATGTTCGATGCACCAAAGGCTTCTAGCGCCCATACCTCCATCTCACCAAAACGCTGGCCACCAAACTGGGCTTTACCACCCAATGGCTGCTGCGTAATCAATGAGTAAGGTCCAATAGAACGTGCGTGCATCTTATCATCTACCATGTGAGATAGTTTCAGCATGTAGATCACACCAACTGTAGCTTGCTGGTGGAATCGATCTCCTGTTTCGCCATCAAACAAGTATGTCTGTCCCAGTTCAGGAAGATTTGCTTGTTGGATATATCCAGAGATTTCCTCCATACTCGCTCCGTCAAAGATCGGCGTACCGTACTTCATGCCTAGTTTCTCACCAGCCCAACCTAGTACCGTTTCGAAGATCTGTCCTAGGTTCATCCTTGAAGGTACACCCAGTGGGTTCAATACAATATCCACTGGCGTTCCGTCATCAAGGAAAGGCATATCCTCCATACGAACGATACGAGATACAATACCTTTGTTACCGTGACGACCAGCTAGCTTATCTCCCACTTTCAGCTTACGCTTCTTAGCCAAGTAAACCTTAGCCAGTTTCAATACACCTGCTGGTAGCTCATCACCAATACTGATGTTGAACTTCTCACGCTTGTAACGTCCAATCTCTTCGTTGGCCTTGATACTATAGTTGTGTAACAGACGAGCGATCAAACCGTTGGTCTTCTCCGCATCTGTCCAGTTGCTATAATCAACGGTAGTATAATCGATTTCACGAAGCAGTTCCTGACTGAATTTCACGCCGGAAGGAATCAAGTTCTCATTGTAGATGCTCTTCACACCTTGAGACTCTTTGTTCTTCACTAGCAGTAAAAGCTTATCAATCAAAATCGTCTGCAATTCGTTCAATGCAATCTTGTGCTGATCTTCCAAGCGGCTCAACAGTTCTTTCTCCTGCGCTTTTTGGACTTTGTCCTTCTTCGCACGAGCGAACAATTGCTTGTTAATCACCACTCCTTTCAAGGATGGAGGCGCTTTCATGGAAGCATCCTTCACATCACCTGCTTTATCACCGAAGATCGCTCTCAAGAGTTTTTCTTCCGGAGTAGGATCAGATTCACCTTTGGGTGTAATCTTTCCGATCAGGATATCTCCTTCTTTCACCCAAGCCCCAACGCGAATGATACCATCCTCATCCAAGTCCTTAGTGGCCTCTTCACTCACGTTTGGAATATCATTGGTCAATTCCACTTCTCCAAGCTTCGTATCACGCACGTCCAATTCGAAGTGCTCAATATGAAGAGAAGTAAAGATATCTTCGCGTACTACTCTTTCCGATAGTACGATCGCATCCTCAAAGTTGTATCCTTTCCAAGGCATGAAAGCCACCTTCAGGTTTTGACCCAAGGCCAACTCCCCTTTCTCCGTAGCATAACCGTCACAAAGGATCATTCCTTTATATACACGGTCACCTCTACGAACAATCGGCTTCAAGTTGATACAAGTACCTTGGTTGGTACGACGGAATTTAGTCAGTGTGTAGGTCTTTTTATTGTCTTCAAAAGATACCAACTGCTCTTCATCCGTTCTATCGTATCGGATCACGATTTCGTTCGCATCGACGTATTCTACGATACCATCTCCTTCTGCATTGATCAACATACGAGAGTCACGAGCCACTTTACCTTCCAAACCCGTTCCCACTACTGGAGAGCTAGGTTTGATCAAAGGAACGGCTTGACGCTGCATGTTTGATCCCATCAAGGCACGGTTCGCATCATCATTTTCCAAGAATGGAATCATGGAAGCAGAAACCCCAACAATCTGGTTAGGTGCCACATCCATGAATTCAATTTCATCTGGAGCCAATACCGGGAAATCACCGTGTTCTCTACATTTAATTCTGTCTGATAGGAAGCCCCCTTTTTCATCCAAAGGTGCGTTTGCCTGTGCAATTCGCTTAAAGTCTTCCCCTTCAGCAGACAAGTATTGTGCTTCATTTATGACATCCACCTTTCCTTTAATCACCTCGCGATAAGGTGTTTCCAGGAATCCCATCTTATTCACTTTCGCGTGGATACACAGGGTGGAGATCAAACCAATATTCGGACCTTCCGGCGTTTCAATCGTACAAAGACGACCATAGTGAGAGTAGTGTACGTCACGTACCTCAAAACCTGCACGTTCTCTGGATAGACCTCCAGGTCCCAGTGCGGAGATCCTTCTCTTGTGAGTGATCTCTGAAAGCGGATTCGTTTGATCTAGGAACTGAGACAACTGGCTAGTACCAAAGAAAGAATTGATCACGGAAGAGAGGGTTCTTGCGTTAATCAAATCAATCGGGGTAAATACCTCGTTATCTCTCACATTCATACGCTCTCGGATCGTACGTGCCATACGAGCCAAACCAACGCCGAACTGAGCATACAACTGCTCACCTACCGTTCTTACACGACGGTTACTTAAGTGATCAATATCATCAATTTCCGCTTCCTGATTCATCAATTGAACCAAGTAAGTTACAATAGAGATGATATCCTCCTTAGTAAGTACGAGTGTATCTTTTGTGATTTCCAGCTCCAATTTGCGATTGATCTTATATCGACCTACCTCACCGAGGTTATATCGCTTATCGGAGAAGAATAATTTATCAATGATACCACGAGCTGTTTCTTCATCTGGTGGGTCAGTACCTCTCAATTGACGATAGATGTACTGTACCGCCTCCATTTCAGAACTCGATGGATCTTTTTGTAGGGTATTGTAAATGATCGAGTAATCCAGGCCGATATCATCTTTCTGAAGGATGATGTTATCTGCATCTGCATTCAGGATCAGTTCAATGTTATCTTCGTCTAGAACGATATCCCGCTCAAGGATGATTTCGTTTCGTTCGATGGTTACAACTTCACCAGTATCTTCATCCACGAAGTCCTCTGTCCAACTACGGAGAACCCGTGCTGCCAATTTTCTACCGATAGCCGCTTCGAGCGCATCTCTATCAGCAGGAATTTCATCAGCCAGGTCAAAGATGTCCAGGATAGACTTATCTGTATCAAATCCAATGGCACGTAGCAAAGTTGTTACGGGGAATTTCTTTTTACGATCGATGTAGGCATACATCACCGTATTAATATCCGTAGCAAATTCCATCCAGGCCCCTTTAAAAGGAATGACCCGGGCAGAATAAATCTTAGTACCATTTGGGTGGAAGTTCTGACCGAAGAATACACCAGGAGAACGGTGCAACTGTGAAACGATCACACGTTCAGCTCCATTGATCACGAAGGTTCCCTTAGGCGTCATATATGGGATGTTCCCCAAGAAAACGTCCTGAACGATGGTTTGGAAATCCACGTGTTCCTCGTCATTACAGGAAAGCCTTAATTTGGCCTTGAGTGGTACACTGTAGGTCAAACCACGTTGCATACACTCAGGTATGGAATAGCGCGGTGGATCGACAAAGTAATCCAGAAATTCGAGCACGAAAATATTTCTGGCATCAACGATAGGAAAGTTTTCCTGAAATACTTTATAAAGCCCCTCGTTCATTCTGTTCTCAGGAGTAGTTTCCAGCTGGAAGAACTCCTGGAAGGACTTCAATTGAATTTCAAGCAAATCAGGATACTGAGCGGAAAGTTTAATTTTACCGAAGCTTACCCTCTTTTCTTCGGCAGTAAGGACTTTACCGTTTGCTGTCATTTGCAATCCTTGTTTATATGAAGGCGATCATGCTTTTCATAGATCACCAATAAGTATTATACTATACGAATCCAAAAAAAGTTCGAAAAAGGTCAAAAATATTTGACTTTTTCCTAAAAAAGCCTTAAGCCAATTTTTCTGTTTCTCGTAAGATAGCTAAAATTCTAGCAAAAAACGCATATCGTTATACGACGATAGGCTTAGCCAAAATTTACACTTTGGCTAAGCCTGATAAGCCAAAAGTTGAACCCGTCAAGGGGTTCAACTCTTGGTTATGCGTCAATTACTTGATTTCCATTGTCGCACCAACTGCCTCAAGAGCGGCTTTGATTGACTCAGCCTCGTCTTTAGGGATACCCTGCTTGATAGCAGCAGGAGCACCGTCAACAAGTTCTTTGGCGTCTTTCAATCCTAGACCAAGAAGTGTTTTCACTTCTTTCACCACTTTCAACTTAGCTGCACCAGCAGATTCCAACATCACGTCGAATTCTGTTTGCTCAGCAGCGGCATCGCCACCTTCTCCACCACCAGCGCCAGGAGCTGCAACAGCTACTGCAGCAGCAGCAGGCTCAATACCATACTCGTCTTTCAGGATATCAGCTAGCTCGCTTACTTCCTTCACAGTTAGATTAACAAGTTGTTCTGCAAATGCTTTAAGATCTGCCATTTTAAAAAAGTTTTGTACGATAATTTAAAAAAATATCGTGCGTTACTTGGAAGCCAAAATTGATTATAAATAGTGTCAAAGTTCAGCAGACTTATTCTGCTGCTGCCTCGCCTCTCTCCTCTAGTGCCTTCAACAAACCAGAAATTGTAGCACCTCCGGATTGCAATGCACTGATAACATTCTTCGCAGGAGAATTCAACAAGGTAATAACCTCGCCGATAAGATCTTCCTTGGACTTCAACTTGGTCAAAGGATCGATCTGCTCATCTCCAACGTATACCGCTGTGTCAATGTAGGCGGCTTTGAGCACTGGTTTTTCCGAACTCTTGCGGAACTCCTTCAATACTTTTGCAGGAGCATTAGCAACTTCGGTGAAAAGAATGGCTGTAGGGCCTTTCAAAGACTCATACAAATCGCCATATCCTTTTTCTTCGGGTAATGCTTCGAGGGCTTTGCGTGCCAAAGTGTTTTTGATGACGCGCATTTCAATGCCTTTCTCGAAACAAAGACCTCTAAATTTATTTACCTCGTCTACTGTAAGAGTTGAGGAATCAGTCAAGTAAAAGAATTCAGTACTTGAAAACTTCTCCTTCAATGCCTCAATAGTAGCGGTCTTTTCTGCTTTTGTCATTTTTCAAGCAATTTTGAAAGCTTACTTAATTGATTTCGGTTCTACCTTCACACCTGGACTCATCGTACTAGCCACTGTAAGGGATTTCATATAAATACCCTTAGCAGATGATGGCTTCATTCTCAACAAGGTGCCTAGTAGTTCATTGGCATTATCAGCCAATTTATCAGCAGAGAAAGAAACTCTTCCCACTGAAGCATGAATGATTCCGTATTTATCTACACGAAAAGAGATCTTACCTTTCTTAACGTCCGCCACTGCCGCAGCAACGTCCTGTGTAACCGTACCCGTTTTAGGGTTTGGCATCAGGCCTCTAGGTCCTAGGACTCTACCGATCCGACCCACTTTGGCCATAACTTGAGGCATAGCGATCACTACATCTACATCTGTCCATCCCCCCTGCACCTTAGCAACCAACTCGTCCAAGCCTACATAGTCAGCACCAGCAGCCTTGGCCTCTTCTTCTTTGTCCGGAGTACAGAAAACCATTACTGTCTTGGTTTTACCTGTTCCATGAGGTAAACTTACGGTACCTCTTAAAGCCTGATCAGCTTTACGCGGATCAACTCCTAAACGTATGTGCAAATCAACAGAGGCATCAAACTTCGTTGTGTTCACCTCCTTGATCAAGGACATCGCCTCGTCCAGGGGGTACAACTTGGTTGCATCTACCTTTGCATTTGCCGCCGCACGTTTCTTACCAATCTTTGCCATATTAAATAATTTTGAGGTTCTAACGTCCATCTATGAGCAATGGACTCCCTACGTATTGAATTATAAAACAAGCCGAAGCAAGTGTTTTAATTGTCAGAAGCTGCTTCTCCTTCCCATGGTGGTGTACCATTTACATTGATTCCCATGGAGCGTGCTGTTCCAGCAATCATCTTCATAGCAGATTCAATAGTAAAGGCATTTAAGTCAGGCATTTTGTTTTCTGCGATCTCTTTTACTTGATCCCAGGATACATTACCTACTTTATCACGGTTGGATTGAGAAGATCCTTTCTTCAATTTTGCCGCCTCCAACAGCTGAACGGCTGCCGGTGGAGTCTTGATAATGAAATCAAAAGACTTATCCTTATAAACGGAAATAACTACCGGCAATACTTTTCCTTGGCTATCCTGCGTCGCAGCGTTGAAACGCTTGCAGAATTCCATGATATTTATCCCTTTGGAACCCAAGGCAGGACCTACTGGTGGAGCAGGATTTGCTTGTCCTCCTCTAACCTGTAGTTTCACAAAGCCATCAATCTCCTTTGCCATTTTAATACAATTTAATGGTCTGTCTAACTATTCGTCTTTAGGGAAGCGTTTTCCTATTCGGAAGGAACTAAAGCCGTAGTTAATATATTAAAGAAATAAGAATGTCAAAATGAAAAAACAAGCACTAGGCTTGTTTCTCTACTTGCATGAAGTTCAATTCTACCTCTGTACCTCGTCCGAAGATCTTTACGATCACTTTCAGTTTCTTTTTCTCCTCGTTTACTTCTTGAATATCCCCCACAAATTCACTGAAAGGACCATCGATGATCTTGACGGTTTCACCGACAATGAAAGGTTCTGCCAAAGCTTCTCCAGCATCTTGTGATTCATCTACTTTACCTAACAATCGATTGGCTTCCGAATCACGCATCGGAATAGGATTGTTACGCCCTAAGAAATGAATCACATTAGGAATGTTGGCAATGGTCTGAATCATTTCACCAGAAAACTTCGAAGGAACAGCTTCTACCAGGATATAACCGGGTAGGATGTTACGCTCCGAAATCACTTTCTTACCATTTCTGATCTTATAGATCTTCTCGGTCGGTACCAACACTGAAGTGACGAAGTCCTTCCACCCCGAACGATCGATTTCAAGGTCAATTCGCTCCTTGATCTTTCGCTCCTTGCCACTAATGACACGGAGAGAGTACCATCTTTTTAATACTTCAGTCTCAGACATCGACTCTGTAATAAGTGAAATAATCTGGGATTGGAATTATCCCAACTGATAAATAAAGTCAGTGACCCCATTTGAAAATAGATCCATCACAAAAAGGATGGCCGCTAAAATCAGGGTGCCAATGATTACAAGGACCGTACTTTGCTGTAGATCCTGCCATGAAGGCCAAGTTACCTTGTGTACAAGTTCGTTATAACTTTCTTTGATGTAAAGTTTGATCTGTTCCATCTCGTCGTCAATTCATTGGTGATCAACTCAAAATTGCACGGGCAGGAGGACTCGAACCCCCAGCCTACGGTTTTGGAGACCGTCGCTCTACCAGTTGAGCTATGCCCGTAAACGGTTTTCAATAATTATATGGAGCACTACTTTCAGCCTCCAAATCTTACTGAACAAGGAATTTCGGATGACAAGTAGAAATGAACATCCAAAATTCCTTGTATTTGTATGGTAGAAGAGAC
>JAHQWA010000272.1 GCA_019634045.1 Saprospiraceae bacterium | reverse complement strand
GTCACAGTATCTCGGTCTGTACAACCACTCGCGTCAGTTGCGATCACAATTACCGTTTCAACTCCCGAAACTGGGAATCGAATCTGAGGACCTTCTCCGCGATCATTTCCGTCTTCATCCTGCCAGACGATAGTGGCATCGACTGCCGTACTTGCATTCAGGGTCGCGGTCGGATCACAAGTAATACCATTTACCGCATCTCCTGTTATGGTTAGATCAATGTCTGGCCCCACTTCAACTTCGACGGTACGCTCTTCAAAACATTCTGGTACTGCTTCACTACCGATTGTAACGGTATAGGTCGTGGTAGCAGTGGGAGAAAATACAGGCTGAGCTGCGGTGACATCATCAATCCCTTCGGCGGGTGTCCACTGGAAAGTAAGGCCGGTAGGATCGCCAGTCATAGCTATCTGTTCTCCTTCTCCAAAGCAAATGCGCAAAGTATCCGGGTAAGCAATATCGATAACTAAGGATGCACCAATTTCTACCGTTAGGGTAGTCGTACAACCAATATCATCGCGTACGGAAAGCGCATAGCTCCCCACTCCTAGGTTTTCGAATAAACCAGAAGATTGGAAAGGGCCACCATTCAGGCTAAACTCATAGCCATTGCCACTTCCCCCCGCAGCTGAGGCCTGAATCGAGCCATCATCAGAAGCGGCACAAGTAGCATCTTGGGTGGTAAAACTTAACTCAGGTCCATCTTCATCCGTAACCGTTTGGCAGCAAATCAATTCACAACCTTGTCCATCTGTAATGGTAACGCAGTATTCTCCTGGAACAGAAATTGGGCCTGATGACACATCAGCGCTTGTGAATCCATCTGGTCCGCTCCAAGAATAAGTCGGGTCTCCAACTGTACCTGAAGTAGCTACTTCCAAAACGGTAGTTCCATTGCCACAAATCGTGCTATCCCCAGTGATTTGGCAACTTAGGATCGGAATATCCGCCTGCGTTACAAAAATCACATTAGCAAACCACCAAGTATTGAGGGTATTTTTATCACCATAGCCAGTAGTTAGATCGTCGATTACATCGGTACAATCATCTGTGGTGATATTTACATCAAAGTTATTCCAGGTACGACATCCGTCAGTGGCACAGCTACAGCCATTTTGCCCATTCTTGGGTTGGCCGGTTCCTGGGTCATCAGGGATTAGGGTATCATCCCAATACAGGCGATCCGTTACAATCCCTCCAGCACATTGTGGACGAATAGACTCCACACAGAATCCATTCTTCAAATACTCCACATCAAAGACTGCCCAATGCTGCACCCCTTGAGAGTAGGCAAATATGATATCTACTCTATCTCCGAATCCAATAGCTGTACCATCTCCTTTAATCCCATCCCAGGGAATACAAGCAGATAGTTCATTGGGGCCGAAATTATAAATCAAGTTGACGTCCATAGAGTTGGCGTCAAATTGACCATTCTGATCAAAATCTAAGAAAACCTCCACCTGTCCGGGTTTAGTCACCGATACCTCTAGGCAGAAACCATCAGCCGTACAAGTAAATTCTGCTGCAGCAGTAATGTCTCCACATTCACCATCTGGGAAAACGACCGGATCTGGTTCGTTTAGAAATATCTGATGTTCTGCTGCCCGAACGGTTTCATTGATGGCAGGTACAGACCTACGATTTACCACTAAATCATCACTGTCTCCAGGACCTGTACTATTGAAAGCCACATTAAAGGACAGTCCTTGTAGGCCTGAATTGGCGAAATTAATTCGAGACACAAATCCATCCGTGGTGTAAGAATAAAGGGTACCATTAAACTCTCTATTCCACTGGCACTCCGGTGTACTCCTTTCAGAAACGGCGGGTGTCCGGAAGGACCAGTTCCGTGACCACACGCGACCAAGAATTGGCTGATCGTCGAGCGTTACGGTAATATCCCAGAATCCGATATTGATCTGATCGGTACCATCGCTGAAGAGGTCTCTAATCTCAATTATATAGTCCCCTGCCTCACCCGGTGCAAACTGATAAATCAGATTGTCATTCTCATCGGTGGCCGTGACATCGTAATTACCAAATTGAGCCTGCGTCCAGCTTTTCACATTGGAATTGTCATTATTGATCACGAAAGGACCGTGTACGGGGTCGGCTACACCAGGCTTACGAATTCGAAATTCGTAATTACTCCGACTCAAGTCATAGGTCATTCCATTGGGCTGGTGTTCTCCTGATAGCCCGAGGTAAACCACCTCATTAGGATCTCTAATTGTAACAAAGAGGCGACTATCCTCCGGCCCATCATAGGCGGCAAAGTTTCCAAAACCATCTCGATCACACTCGAGCATGACCAAGGAGTCTTGCGGATTAGGAGCCAATTGTCGTGTTCCTTCTGCAAAGGCCTTAGGCGAGCTAATGATGCCCAAAGCCATGAAGACCAAACTGGCCTTCTGTAGTTTTCTGCACAATGGGATGATCTTATTTTTCATCACAGTTTTTTTCGTTTCCTGGGCATTCTGTTAAGATGTCCCAAAGAAGCTTTTTTAACATGGGGCACATACAGCTTTGTTCGTAATGGTCCATGGGAGCCTCCGGTGCTGTATGCTTCTGTCCCTTTCTTTTTTGGATATGCGAACAGATGGCGAGCTACGAATTAGCTCCACCTCCAGTTCTGTTTATGGCAATGCCATACTATTTTTCGTCTCGGGTATTAGGTCGGGTTTCCTCTTGCTGCGGGGGAGTCTGATAAGATTCAGCACCTACTAAGCGTACGCGAACATGCCTACGGGCTGAGGCTACTAAATCATATACCGAAGCTTTTATGTTATCATCGTCATCACTCACCTTTTCCTCTCCTTCAATTTTGCTCACCTTGACAGGGTCGTAGTTCGACTCACCAAAGTTGTTTTCGATGAATTTGAGCTTGCCGGTCTCGATATATGGCAATAGCGTATTTCCGTCTGAATCCTTATATCGCTTGAAGTGATTCTTTACACAGTCGATTCTTCTCGCTGCCAAATCACTGTTATAGCCACTTTTACCTTTAGGACTCGCACTCCCCATCAATTGCACCGTTACCTCTTCTCCATTTGCTAGCAAGGCGATTAAGCGATTACTAAACTCTACTAATCTTTCAGGAGCACGATTAACATCCCGATCAAAAAAGTCTCTAAATCGTCGACTAACAACGAAACTATCGTTCTTCGTCATTCCCTCCGTAAACCCAGCAATGAAGCGGTCCTTCTGCTCATAGTAAACCTCATTGGTCTCTATGTACTCAAGGCGAGTTCGTCTAAGTCTTGTCCGGGGGTTAGGATGATCATTATCGAAGTACAACACAAGTTCAGCAGGCTTGGGTAGGTACACATCGAGGATGGGTTCTCCTTTCCAAGCAATGGCATCTTCTGGCGTGAAGGACAAAATTTCCTCGACGGTTTGGAAGCCATCCTTACTGGCACGTAGCATATAGGTGCGATCTAGATCAAGGTTGAACTTGAAGCTATTGTCTAATAGATTAATGTTGTCGTGGATTAACTTCGGCTCTCCATCCACCAACTCCAGTAGCTCTAAGCGAACGCCAGCCAATTCTGCTAAAGTTCCGGCTTCAAAGGTATTCACCTCTAAAGTCTGGCCAAGATAGAGATCAGCTGTAGCCGTCTTCGCTTGTGCATACTCGGGCTCCGTCAAGTCGATATATGTGGTATCTACACCAATAAAACCTGGTCTCAAACCAGTCACCATATACTTACGACCTCTTTCTACGGGAAAGGTAACATTGTTGGTCTGCAGTGTGATGCCACTGGAGACCAATTGAGGACCACCTGGCGTGATTTCGTACAATTGTACTCTTACTTGTGTAAGCGGTGTGGTATCTAGCGCATGCCAGGTATTTACGATTAGATCCATGCTGGGATCGAGGTAAAGATCTTGCTCAATCCTATTTTTTCCTTGAAACCGTGGATCATCAGTATCGAGTTCAGCTAGGGCTTCAGAAAAACCGTTCTTCGTAGCCTTTAATCGATACTTTTTCCCTCGCTCTATGGAAAACGGAAACTGATTATTCTCCGTATTCACCAATTTATCGACAAGGATCTCTTCCCCATCTAGGCCAATTTCATACAATTCTACCGTAGCTCCGATCAAAGCCAGGCTGTCCTTCAGGTTAAAGGTCCGGGCCAGGAGGTCGATCGTAGGGAGTTTTAGCTTGTAAATATCATTACAGCAATACTCTTTGGAACTATCCCAATAAATTGCACTGGAATCCGGGCGGTTGGAAGAAAAGTAGGCCACTTTCTTGCCACCCTCCACTACCTGGGTGTAGTACATGTCATTGTAGCTACTATTGATTGGGATACCTAAATGTTCAGGAGTGGTCCAGCCCCCATCCCTTTTTCTCGTTTTATAGTTATCAAAACCACCCAGCGTCTGATATCCCGTAGTACTGAAATACAAGCTTTGGGTTTCTGTATGGAAATAGGGTGTCGCATCATCATCCGCCGTATTGATGCCTTTTAGATTGGCAGGCAGTGTCAAATTGCCGGTCTGTGGATCGATGTAGCTATACCAAATATCCAATTTCCCTTCCCCTCCTTTGCGATCTGAGGCGAAGTACAATACTTCTTTTTGTTCTTCGTAATCATAACCAATGCTAGGGTGCGTATTCGTCGCTCTTTTCGCATTGATATTTAGCTCTATGGCATTAACCCAGCTACCGTCCGCTTGGATATCCGCCCGATACAACTTACACTGAATGGTATCTCTTTTCAGATAATCACAAATGGTGTAATACACCTGATCATGGTCCTGTGTAAAGGCAGTATGGGCAACGTGACGTCCTGGACGATTGATATAAGGAGGAAGCTCCACCCCTTTTTCCGCCAACTCTCCCGTAGGAAGAATGGTCGTTTCCATAATCCGCATATAATATCGGGGAGGATTCAGTGAGTCTTTCTTATCCAGGTGGCGATAAGAGGAATAATACATCGTATCCCCCTTGAAGGCCGCAGCATAATCGGAGTGCTTACTATTAACATTCGTATTTAAATGCTCCACTTGGACATCGTCGCGATCAGCTTTGACGCTCAACGCCCAGAGGGCATTTTCAAAACCTCTATTGGCGGCTTCTGTATAATCTTCGTTGACTTGGTCGGCTTGATTTAGGAAAGTCTGATAAAAATCTCTGGACTGTTCGTACTTCCCTCGGGTGTGCTTTACCACCCCTAGCCAATAATTGGTTAAAGGGAAATGTTTGGCATTTGGACTTTTCAGTACTTCCTGATAAATACTATCTGAACGACTATATACTTGCGCTAGGCGAGCGGCCTCGGCATAATTGTATAACATCGACGTGCGGATGCTATCGTATTTCTCTAAACGAGCCGCTTTATATCGCAATGCGATTTCATAGCACTTATACGCGCCGTAATAATCGCCTTCTTCAAATGCTTTTTCTCCTTCATCTATCCAGGCCTGCATCGTTTGGGATTGCCCCAACGAGAGGAATGAAAGGAATATGATAGTGGTGAATGCAAGCTTCTTCATCTTGAATGGGAGCTATACGTTAATTAATTACCCGTGTTTGGGCAGGTCTTTGACGAAATCTAGATAAGGGGGCAATTTCGCCGACCAGGTCTTTTGGGGGTTTTGAATAGGTATCTCACGGAGAATTCTGGGCCACCTCGTCGTTGTGTGGCGATATTGATATCAGAAACGTTGACATCATAATTGAATCCTACTCGCCAGTTGTTGTAATAGATTTCCAAGGTGGGCATAAATGCATCTCCAAAGTCATTGTTTATGCGGTAACCAACACCAACTAGCAAAGCCCATTGATTACCCAACTGGCGATCAATGTGCACTTTAGCTCCTAGCATCCCTAAATACTCTCGGTAGGGGCCTTGGAACTGGCCAAAAATATTGGCCGCTAGGTCAAAATCATCGCTCAACTGTAAAATACCCATCGCGTAAGGGCTGAGGCGCATATCCAGGCGCTCTGTTTCTCCCTCGAAAAAAGCTTGGTTGGGTTCAGTAAGATGATGAAAGCCCACCCCAAAGTCCAACTTCGACCGTTGATCCAATAGATCTACAAGACCAGATTGATCTAGTGCTTGTATGCGCAAATTGAACCCAAGGGAGAAGTCTACAAAGGAGCGACTTGTTCTTCCAAATGTTTCACCATTTGGGGCATTCGGGAGGTACTGGCCTCTTTCGAAGACAAATTGTTCATCGAAAGTAAGGGCATCAGTTTTGAAGCCTCGCTGGTTAATACTCACCTGTCCTCCTAGCGTTCCGAAAAAGTGGTCGGAGAACATGCGGGTAATAGAGCCGTTAAGGCCGAGGTCTCCCAATTGTAGTTTGGAATAGCCAGCGCGATCGTAGTTAAAAGATAGACCAGCCGAAAAGAAGGTTCGGTTGATGGTATATCGGCGATTAAACTTAATATCCGCGACGGCGGTAAAAGTTTGATAATCTACGGGCACTGCAGCCCATTGGCTGCGGTAGTTGGCCATAAAACGCACATTGCCATTGAAGATCCCGGTAAGGCCAGGATTCAATAGGATCGGTGCATTATAAAATTGGGAGTAATGTACGTCTTGTGCAAACAAGGTGGGGCTGGAACACAAGATTAGGCTCATTGCGACAATAAGCCCTCTGAGTCTACAAACCAAATGTGTAGTCATCTTTTCAGTTATATTCTGGGATTCTCTTGAGCAGTTCATGGTTTTTCTTTTTTCTAGAATGACCTCTCATAACTGATCATTCTGTGTAGTTCTCACATTCTAAAGACCATGCTCTAATAATCAGATACTCAATTCGTAAAGCTTGTGTTTCACCTTTACTTAAAAAATTACCAATTATTGCACTTTCTATGGGCTGTGGGTGGAATTGTCAGGGAACTAACACACAATGACTTATGACTGGGGGCCATTCCTAGGGAATGAATCATATAGGTGTCGTTCTTTAGATGAGATTACGAGGATAGAAATTTCGTATGAAGGCCGAAAGTTAATCCAAAATCCCATTTATAGCAACCACCTGCCATGAAAACTTGTAATTGGTCGTCTATCGTCCTTACGGTAGCAATGCTGTCAAGCGAAAGATAGAAACTTTGCCCTAAAACGAAAAACCACCAACCGTTTCCTAGCAAACTTTAACCTTTTTCTCAATGGATTAGACCGTAAACCGTCAAAAAGTAACGATTTAGAATAAAAAATATACTTTCTAAATGTCAACTTTGCCAGCTGCAAAGGGCTATTAAAACAGATGAGATCCAGTGGTTTAGCCCCAGTTAATTATTTGGAGAGCCCCCCTTTTTTTTTCGCAATTGCGAGACCGCTTAAAAAAGATCGAAAACACCTTGTTTTTAGAAAAAAAGCGAAAAACCGACCGCTTCCTTCGCCAAATCGACCGCTTTCTAATTGGCAAGGAAAACGGCTCAGATATCTTTTGATTATCTAAAAGATAGAGGTATTATTGTGTTGTATTTGAATAGATAACAATCCCAACTTAGTTTATTCAAATATTTCCCCGAGTGTGCAATTTCGATTACATACTCTTCGTTTTCAGAGTAATTTTTATTTCCCATTACTCCCTAATCAACCAAATAAAGAAACTTTTGACATTTAGTTTAGTACTACGTTCGTCTACCCAACGAACACTACTGACAAAGTGTTTTCCCATGTTATCAGATTGATGAGAACTCCCATTATCATTAATCGTTGATCAAATCCCTATCATCCTATCCAACATTCTGTGCCTTTCGTTTTGACACATCGATTTTAGTAATTGGCACATAGGATTGTTGTTTCCCGCACTATGTTTTCTGAACACTAGTCATTCCTTTTTCCAATTAGCCATTAACTAGGATCGTCCCTTGATTAAGACGAATTGATTTTTTCCAACTTCAAAAAGGTATTAAGGTGAAAAAGGGTTTACTACTATTTGCATGTTTGATGTCTGCGTTACTACTGGATGCTGAAACGATTTTCGTAAAAGCTGGTATGAATGGCAATGGCACTTCTTGGATGAATGCTTTCGGTGATCTACAGCAGGCCCTGGCTTCCGCTTCCGCGGAAGATGAGATCTGGGTAGCTAAAGGAACCTACTACACCACCCAAGATGGTGATCGTACCCAATCATTTAATCTAGTAGAAGGAGTTGCTTTATACGGTGGATTTGCGGGAACGGAAACCGCTAAAGAGCAACGACAAATAGCAGTTAACCCTACGATCCTTTCTGGAGAGATTGGAACTGCCTCCAAAGAGGACAATGCTTTCACCGTAGTTTACGCAGAAAAAGTAAGTCAAAAAACAGTTGTTGATGGTTTCACCATTACAGATGGCGTATCCAACGGTTTTACAGTAAACGGAGATCTAAGCTTTTCCGGAGCAGCTTGGTTTAACAACGTAGCTTCTCCAACCATTAGCAACTGTACGTTCACTAACAACTATGCTCGGGAAGGAGCAGCTATCTATAACTACGCCAATAATGGCCTCTGCAACCCTATTATTTCGAATTGCCGATTTATCTCTAACAAAGCCGATTTTGATGGTGGTGCAATTTTCAATATGAGTATCAACGGCCAGTGTACTCCAAGAATTGCGAACTGCCACTTTGAGAACAACCATTCAACTTACGGCGCAGGTATTCTCAATAAAGGTGTAGATGGAATGGTAAAAGCTGTTATCACTGGCTGTGTATTCAACAATAACGCTTCCATCTTAGGTGGTGTAGCTGTTTACAATCATCGCGAAGGTCGTGGCGTGTGCGACGCAATAATGCAAAACTGCCAGTTTAGCAACAACAGTTCTGTGGATGGTAACTCCATCGGCAACAACTCTACGGCTGGCAAGCAAAGTACCGGCGGTGCTGTACTACGCAGCTACTAATACCTTTCTGGTTATAGATACTACAAATTCTAGACCACCAATAAACACACACCTTGAGCGAATACGCTTCAAACAGAAAGCCGGTCAACCCTTAGGTTGGCCGGCTTTCGAGTTTTACCCCTCTACTATTCCTTCCTCAATCTAGCCCATCAGTTTTTGGATTATTCTTATTTTGCAGATCCATTAGAAGCCATAACCATGACCAGCCGTTTCTTGTCCCTCATTGCCTTACTTTCTTTCTGGGCCTGTAGTACAGAACAGACCTCCAATTCTTCCCCTGCTGCCGAACTTATCGAAGAATTGCGACAGGAGCATGCCCCTGATAAAAGGGTGGCTCGATGGTCTATCCAAGATACCATGGAGCAAGGAAAGCTGGTTCTTCGCGGAGAAACCAACCTAGCGGATGCCAAAGCTGGTCTATTGACACAACTGCAAGAAAGGGGAATCTCCTACCTGGACAGTATAGAATTGCTACCCAGTGCCAAGCTGGCAGGAAAGCTTTATGGTCTGGTAAATGTATCAGTAGCTAACATCCGATCAGAAGATAAACATTGGGGGGAAATGGCTTCGCAAGTGCTCCTAGGCACGCCCTTGAAGATTCTGAAAAAAGTACGAGAAGGCTGGTACTATGTCCAAAGTCCAGATGGTTACCTCGGGTATATGGATCAAGGGGCACTGGTACTGCTGGATGAAGCTGCCTTCCAATCCTGGCAACAATCGCCCAAGGTGATCTACTGGAATGACTATGGATTTTCTACCTTACTACCAGATGCCAATAGTCAACGTATCTCGGATCTAGTAGTTGGCGCCCTATTGCAGAAAGGAACGAGTGATGCCTCACATACCGAGATCATCTATCCTGATGGAAGGACCGCCTTCGTGCCCACCGCAGCTATCAAATCCATGGACGACTGGCTCGAACAAGCTAGCACCGAACCGGAGGACATCCTAGCGACGGCCAAAAGGTTTGTCGGGCGTCCTTACCTCTGGGGAGGGACTTCAGGAAAAGGAATGGATTGTAGTGGCTTCACCAAAACAGTTTTCTATCTACACGGCATGATCTTGCAAAGAGATGCCTCGCAACAGGTACATACCGGCCTTGAAATCAAGACAGATAGCACCCTTGCGGGTTTGGAGAAAGGCGATTTCCTCTTTTTCGGCCGCATCATCCCCGAGGATCAACGGGAAAAAATCACCCATGTCGGTATTTATATGGGAGATGGGCTCTTCATACATTCTGGGGATGATAATCCAGGCATTCGGATCCAAAGCCTAACGCCAGGCACACCTACCTTTGCTCCACATCGATTAGCTTCCCTGCTGCGAGCACGGCGGATGTGGGCGGAGCCAGGGCAGCATGGTGTTCAAAAGGTGGAAGATGCAGCCTTATATATGGGCTTAGCAAACTGACCTCCTTTCTTATACAGCAGTGGCCCTTCAATTAGGGATTGAAGTAATAAGCTGAAGGGATCAAGTTTATTTCATCTACCCTGTCCCTTTTCTAATATCAATCAATTGATTACGGACAGCAAAGAGAATAAGACCAGCAGTGTTTCGCGATCCAGTTTTGGTCAACAAGCTTTTCCGATGGTTTTCAACCGTCCTAATACTGATATGCAATTCATTGGCAATTTCAGAGGAAGTAAATTCACGGCAAATCAATACTAGAACTTCCCGTTCCCGTCGCGATATTGTCGTCTCTACACCACTTGCCCAGCTTTTCAACTCCTGTTTTGATCGCTGTAATCCACTTAATAGGGCCTTTGAAACGTAATCATTGAAGTAGAAATCTTTTTCCATTACAGATCGAATCGCAGTCTCCACTTCTTCTGGCTCTTCGTTCTTCAATAGGTAACCATTGGCACCTAGTTTCATCATATGATTGATGAGATGTTCCTCATCATACATCGTGAGCAAGATAATCTTAATGGACGGGAAGAGTTTCTTGATCTTACCAGTGGCTTCTAAGCCATCCATTTCCGGCATTCTTAAATCCATTAAAATCACATCGGGTTCATTTTGTTCCACCGCAGCTATCAATTCTATCCCATTGTTAGCCTCAATCACTAACTCAATGCCTTCAAAGGAATGAATAAGTAGCTTTAGTCCTTTTCGAAATAGGATCTGATCATCGGCAATGGCCAAAGAAATGGGTTTCATGGCGAGTATGGTGTTGTGAAGCAGTTATTAAATTACCGAGGAGACCAAAACAATCACAATCACGAAGAATGTTGGAGGTAACATTCGTTCGATAAACGAAAATACCAATTTCACCTTAAACACATAGCAAAGAAGATGAATATGTGCATTTTCAACAAAGAAAATGGATGCTCCGATAGCCAGGTCCCGTACTTTCCACGGTCTAATGAGTAGAAATACTCAATCTTCTAAATGACTTATTTCACGCTAGATTAGGGTTTGTGAGGAATGCAACTTTGTGTTGTCATTTAATTATTCACAAATCCATTTATACTATTATGTCTGTAGTTAAAACCACATGGAAAAAAGTTCCAAATGTAGCACAATACAAAGGTGCAGATTGGAACAATGAAGTAAAACGAGTCTCAGGAACTACTCTAGAAGGGGCGATGCAAATTGCTGAATCGGATAGTCAAATATCCTTCTTCTTCTTCATGAAATCCTCTATGTTTTTAGAGGGAAAAGCCGGGGCAGATGGTTGGACTCAAAAGGGGCAGTTTAATCCTGGAGATGCCGTTTTCTTTTCCGGAAACCCTTGGTACGGCTCTGCCCCACAAGCTGATGCTTATCAAAAGGAAGATGTCTGTCATTCGTTCGAATCCTTCAACTTTCCGGGGTATTACATTCGCCACAGAAACTTCTTGGGTTACATTACCGAAGTGTCCTCTGAACTCGATAAAAAGGATTCCACCTTCAAAATGGTGAAAAGTTTAGCAGACCCTGACAATGAGAATACGGTTTCATTTGAATCTGTCAACTATCCGGGGTACTACCTAAGACATCAGAATTTCCGTATTCATCTACATAAACTTGATGGCAGTCAATTGTTCAAGGAAGATGCTACTTTCCATATTGAACCTGGTAATGCTACTGGTAACCCAACCAGTGAAGCTTGGCAATCTTATCGTTCCTTTAACTATCCAGATCGCTATATCCGCCATCGCAATTTCGAATTATGGTTGGATGCTGGTAGCGATGATCTTTTCAAAAAAGATACCACCTTCAGGCCAGTCGCACCGAATTGGGAATAGATCGAATTTAGTCCTCATCTAACTCTTGCATTCATCTATCAATTTACAGGTCTTCTCTAGGCAGCATCCATTGCCTTTGCTTAGAGAGGCCTGTCCCCAATTACCCATAAGAGAGAGCTGAAAAGTATATCTGTGAATAATACTACTCTTGTTCATACGCTTAGCTTTTGTTCTTAAAAGCTCCTCACAATCACATTAAACTATATTTTAATACTAATTTAGGATTAAAATTTCCTTAAACACTTAAAACACCTATCGTGAATCTACTTAATCCAAAAATAACGCATATAGAAATAGATCATGCAGAAACGCATAAATCCTCCTGGAGAGACTGCCTTCCTAGCGAGGTAAGTAATTTATTTTACCGCCAAGGTACTAGTGGTATAGAGCGACTCGACAACTACTTTAAGTTAGGAGAAGATGGAATCCATAAGTTGATCGAATTGTCTGGAAAAGAGTTACTACTATGCATCCGAATTTATATGGGGTGTCACAAAGAAGATAGTCGCGATCAATTTGCTCCGTTGCTGGCCCTGGTAGAAAAGCAGGGACATGAACATCACTATAAACTCCTCTATCACCCCAAGGTAGTTCCCTCTAATCCAAGCAATTTTAGTACAATGGCTATGGTTACTCATGGGATGGTAGATTTATTTCGAATCAATTGGAATGAGCTGAGTGATATGGAGTTAGCAGATGCGTTCTCTGGCATTACTGTTGGCAAACTAAATATAAACCTCCAAGCGGAAAATGCTACGGATGAGTTAAAAACCAGGAGAGTGAAATTCTATGATTTCCCCATCTTGGATATCGAACAAATGGTTTCTATCCTAAAGCCTCTGGATAAGGAACAACGCTATTTACATTTACAGCTTGGTGCCGGACTCACCGTTCGCGTAACACATCCCTTCAACTTTAGACCAATTATCGCTATACCTGGCCAGGTAACTACAAACACTATACAGGAAGCAGCGACTTTTGATGGCACAGGCGAAACCTACTTCGAAAGATCTCAACCCTGCCCACCGTATTGTCCAGATGGAGATACAGGGGAACTTCACCAATAGCATAATTGCATCACATGGAAGAGCTATCTTGGTTCATTTCTAACTTATCGATCTACTCTATTGCGTTGCCAGCGGTGGTAGGGTTAGTCTTCTACCATCGTCTGCTACTCTATCAAAAAGCTATATTCCTACTAATCGTCCTCTCATTGGGAACGGACTTGGCTGCTCGCCTAGTTATCGAAAATGAAGAGAATCACCAATACGTTTATCGAATCTTCACGATTGTTGAGTTCATATTATTAACGTATGTGTTTGCGCAAGGCATCAAGCCCTTTGTGACCAAGGGGGTTTTCTTGAGCCTAGGTATCTCTTTTCTCTCTTTTGCATTAGTTGATCTACTTTGGATTAGTGATCTTGAAGAATTCAATACCTACACAACGGCGGTAGAAGGCATCTTAATGATTGTTTTTGCGCTAGCCTTTTTCTACAAAACATTAACCGAATTGAAAATAAAGGAATTAGAAAAGTCGCCATTCGTATGGCTAAGTATTGGTGTACTCCTCTACTTTTCTAGTAGTCTCTTTATATTTCTATTCACAAATTATTTTGAGCACTCACAGAATTCGCTTTTTATTATTTGGGGGATTCATGGTATTTTCAGCATCCTACTCAATATCACTTATTCAATAATACTATGGATCAAGCCAGCCAAATAGATGAGACCTTATGGCCTGTTCTTATCGGCATCATTGCTATGCTGCTGCTGGCCATCGCAATTATTGTTTTTTTTGTTTTGTACCAAAAAAGGTTATTTGCCCAGAAGGAAGAGCTACAAGCCTTGGAAACTGCCTATCAAAGAGATCTATTGCAAGCCTCGATCCAGGCACAAGAAAATGAAAGAAAGAGAGTCGCTGCAGATTTACACGACGGCATTGGTAGCTTGTTATCTGCGATTCGACTATATGTTATACAGTTTTCCAAAAACAGAAATGCTGACATATCCCAAGAGCTGATTAACGAAACGACGGAGATAGTCGACACAGCTATAGATCAAACAAGAAAAATAGCGCACAATTTACTACCATCCACACTGGAACGTTTTGGTGTGGTAAACGCCATTGAAAGTCTGTGCAAGCGCATTGAAAGCATGAGTGAATTGGATATTAAGCTCGAATATGAAAACCTCTCTCACTTTTCAAAAGAACAAGATTTAGCGATATATAGAATTATTCAGGAACTCCTAAGCAATACCTTGAAGCATGCTGGAGCCACGGAAGTTCAGATACAGTTTCAGCGTATGCCAAGTCACCAATCCATTTGCTATACTGACAATGGCAAGAATTTTCAGTTGGCCGGTAACGCTAAAGATAGGCAGG
>JAHQWA010000271.1 GCA_019634045.1 Saprospiraceae bacterium | reverse complement strand
TACTACTTTGATCTCGGGGTGCTTGGCCTTGATGTATTGGCCGCATTTCAAAGCCCCGAAGAGATTTCCGGGAAAGGGCACGGAGAGACAAACTACAGCAGGTGCAAATTCGTGAATATGTCGGGCGAGTTTTTCCTTTAAAATGGTACTAACTATCGAGTCTGCTTGTTGTAGGGATAACTCAATGTCATCAAAATGAGACGCAGTTCTACCCAACCGCTCAGCATATCGACTAAAGCCAAAATGGGGGTCAATGGCTTCTTTGATCAGGTCGGCAAGGTCTTCAAGATAAAGCGTTGCTAAATGTCGGGCTTTATCCTGCAACCCCATGGTTCCAAAAGCCCAGTCCATATCCTCTAAGACCGCAAACCTGGAGCCTTCTGGTAGATAGGTCCCATCGCAAATGCTATGTGCTAGCGTTGGGTTTTTGTGCTGTAGAAAGCGAATAACCGGGTCAATGGTGCTAATGTAGGTATCCTTTAAGGAGTATATCCGGTAGGCATTATCAGAAAGTGCTACCTCTCCCTCTTCCAAACATTGAAAAAGATGACTTAGGCCAGCCTTAGAAAAGATCTCAAGGATAACTTCTATGCCCAGGTCTGCCTGAAAGCTAGGGTAGTCCTTTGTACCCAGGAATCCCTTCAAGTAGGCAGTAGCCGGATAGGGCGTATTCAGCTGTGTGAAGGGCGGAGTAAGTAGTAGGACTTTCTGTTTCAAAAGATCGATTATTTAGAGTACCAAAGGTAATGCTTTTACAGATACTGTCAGCGAGTCAGATGCGGGAGGCGAAAGAATATGAAGCGACTTATGACATGAATAGCTAAAATGGTAATGAAAACTAGGTTTTGCAAGTCTACGTAATTATTGTACCTTTGCGCCGCTGTAACTGATTTTAGCAATCACTAACGGTTAAAAAATTTAAAATGGCAGTATACAATTCGAAAGAAAAGAAAGAGGAAATCTTTCTAGAGTACGGAGGATCAAAAACAAACTCCGGATCAACAGAGGGGCAGATTGCCTACTTTACCTACAGAATTTCAAAGCTTTCTGAGCATTTGAAAGAAAACAAAAAGGATCATTCTTGTCGGCGTACCCTACTTACACTAGTAGGTAAGCGTAAAAGACTACTGACTTACCTAGCCAGCAAGGATATTCAGAAATATCGGGACCTGATCGAAAAATTAGGTATTCGTAAATAAAAAAGACGAGGAAGCGTGCAAAATGGCATACTTCCTCGTTTTTTTTTGCCCATATCTAGACGGTGTGCTAGATAAAGGTTAAATTTGACGCGACAAAAGAGGATTATTATTTATTAAGAGGTTCAGTATTCAGCTAAAATCGGCAAGAGAACCAGCAAAATCCACTCCTGCCGACCAACCTCAAATTGAAAGCCTGACAAATCGATCAACAAAGTGGTAGCGAGTGTTTTCTCGAGTAGATACATAACAAAGGCACATATTCCCAAATCTCCTTCACTTGATCTTGTTCTTAGATCAAGTTGTGCTTCCCTCACCGCTTCTCACAAGTCTCATCAAATTATCTGCTTTCATAGTAAGGACGCTAGTGCTTTTACTGGACTTAGCTAAACCATTAATTGAAAAAAAATGGGACAACAGATTCCAATTTCTACCTCATTCGACTTACCTGATGGTAGAACAGTTACCCTAGAAACAGGAAAATTAGCGACCCAGGCAGACGGTGCCGTTGTGGTCAAAGTAGGTAACACCATGTTATTTGCTTCGGTTGTTTCTGCTAAAGAAGCCCGAGAAGGACAAAGTTTTTTTCCCCTATCCGTTGATTACCAAGAAAAATTTGCTGCCGCGGGTCGAATCCCCGGCAACTTCTTTCGCCGCGAAACAAAACTATCCGATTATGAAGTGTTAACTTCTAGATTGGTAGACCGCGCCATTAGACCGTTGTTCCCTGATGGCTACATGCATGATACCCAAGTGATCATTAACTTGATCTCTGGGGATAAAGAAACCCTTCCCGATGCTTTTGTAGCATTGGCCGCTTCCGCAGCTCTTTCTGTATCCGATATTAACTTCGACGGCCCGATCTCTGAAGTCCGTGTAGCGCGTATCGACGGTGAGTTTGTGGTTAATCCAAATCGTGAACCTTTAGCAGAGGCGGATTTGGATATCATCGTAGCTGCTACCCTGGAAAACATCATGATGGTGGAAGGGGAAGCTAAAGAGTGTTCTGAAAAGGATTTGCTCGAAGCCATGAAAGTGGGGCACGAAGCCATCAAGGTGCAGTGTAACGCACAGCTGGCATTGGCAGAACTTGTAGGAGAAGAAGCCACCGTGAAGAGAGAACTACCTGAAGTAGAAATCGACGAAGAATTGAAGGAGTTGGTGAAATCCCTAACTGTAGAAAATATCCTGACTGTATCTCGAGGCAAATTGGATAAGAAAGCTCGTAAGAAAGGATTCTCCGAAGTGAAAGACAAGCTGAAGGAAGCTTTGTTGGAAGCGAAAGGGGAGGAGTTTATGGATGAAAAATGGGGCGAAGCCAAGGGATACTACGAGAAAATAAAGAAAGAGACCATTCGAAATATGGTCTTGGAAGAGCAAGTGCGTTTGGACGGCCGTAAATTTGATGAGGTGCGCCATATCTGGTCGGAGATTGATTACCTCCCTGCTGCTCACGGTTCTGCTATCTTCAATAGAGGGGAAACACAAAGTTTGACTTCTTTGACGTTAGGAACCAAGCTCGATGCGCAGATGATCGATAATGCTTTGAATTTCCATTACAATAGATTCATCATGCATTATAACTTCCCGGCTCTTTCAGTAGGTGAAACTAAGCCTATGAGAGGTCCTGGTCGTCGTGAGGTTGGACATGCTAACCTTGCGGGTAGATCATTGAAGCAAGTGCTTCCAGATGAATTCCCATACGTACTGCGTATCGTTTCCGATATCCTAGAATCTAATGGCTCTTCTTCTATGGCCACGGTCTGTGCTGGTACGCTAGCGCTGATGGATGCCGGTATTGGTATTACAGCTCCTGTTTCAGGTATTGCCATGGGTATGATTTCTGACGGAGATAGAGTGGCAATTTTGTCTGATATCCTTGGAGATGAAGATGCATTGGGTGATATGGACTTTAAGGTTACCGGAACCGAGAAGGGAATCACCGCTTGCCAAATGGATATCAAGATTGATGGACTTCCATACGAAACCTTGGAAAAAGCACTTGATCAAGCTCGTGCGGGTCGATTACACATCTTAGATAAGATGAAAGAAACGATTGCCGAGCCTAGAGATGACTTCAAAGCGCATGCGCCGAGAATCGTTGAGATCAAGATTGATAAGAGCTTCATTGGTGCTGTGATTGGGCCTGGTGGTAAGGTGATCCAAGAGATCCAGGAGACAACCGGTACTACGATCAACATCGAGGAAGTAGATGATAAAGGTGTGGTTAGTATTGCTAGCTCAGACAAGGCGTCCATCGAGGCGGCTTTGGCTCGCATTAACAAGATCACCTTCATGCCCGAGATTGGCGATGAATACAAAGCCGTTGTTGTATCCGTCATGCCTTATGGTGTGTTTGTCGAATTTAACGGAAAGAGTGGGCTGTTGCACGTTTCCGAAATCTCTCACACTCGCATTGACAATGTAGAGGAAGTACTAAAAGAGGGAGATGAAGTGAAGGTGAAGTTGATTGGCTTAGACAAGCGATCTGGAAAACTCAGGTTGTCCCGAAAGGCCTTGATTCCCAAGCCTCAACATCATGGCAACAACAAGCCACCACGACGTGATTAAAGCTTAGTCGCTACTGCCGAAAGGGCTCATTAGTCCTTGCAGCTTAGAATTAGCGACTTCAAAGTATAAATTAGGAATACCGAGAGCTGGTCGATTGACCGTTTTCGGTATTTTTTTTTTCATAATCTTATTGTTACCTTTAGAAAGCTTGCAAAGAAGATTTGTTGTCCAAACAACACAAGCCTAGTTTTACTTGCACTTTCTAAAAATAATTGTAGATTTCGCACGGAGAGGGAACTTTTTGACGTTACTCATTGTATAAAAGTTGAGTGCAATAGGGTTTTTTAGGGAAAAAGTCAAGTAAATTTAAAGCCCGGCAACTTTTTTTTGACAGTAAGCGTATTCATTAATAGAATATTCTTCTCCATAAATTCCAAACTTCATGCGTCAGCTTAAGATTACCAACAAGATTACCACCAGAGAGAGTTTAGCATTGGATAAATATCTAAACGATATTGGCAAAATTCCAATGCTGACTGCCGATGACGAAGCTGATTTGGCTAGACGTATCCGAGCAGGAGATGCAGAGGCTTTGGAGAGATTGACCAAGTCCAATCTGCGTTTTGTCGTTTCTGTGGCTAAGCAATATCAGAATCAAGGACTTTCCTTAAGTGATTTGATCAATGAAGGGAATGTAGGCTTGATGAAAGCTGCTAAGCGTTTTGATGAAACCAAAGGATTTAAGTTTATTTCCTATGCGGTTTGGTGGATTCGTCAATCTATCCTGCAAGCGATCGTAGAATATTCTAGAATTGTTAGACTTCCACTCAATAAAGTCGGTTCCTACAACAAGGTAAATGAAGCCTTCCTTTCTTTTGTTCAAGAATTTGAACGCGAACCCACCAATGAAGAATTAGCTGAACTATTGAACTTGAAGCCCAAAGAGGTTTCTAATATGTTGAAGGGTAATGGCAGACACGTTTCTGTTGATGCGCCCTTGAGCGGGGAGGAAGGAGACTCTACCATGTTAGATGTCATTTCAGGTGATAACGATATGAGCCCGGACGGTCAGTTGATGGAACAGTCATTAAAAGAAGAGGTCCAGCAAGGTTTGTCGATCCTATCTCCGCGTGAAGTAGAAGTGCTTTCGGCCTACTATGGTCTGAATGGCTACAAAGCCCTGACTTTGGAGGAAATTGGGGAGCTCTATGGCTTGACCAGGGAACGTGTTCGTCAGATCAAAGAGCGAGCGATTCGTCGCTTACGTAAATCCTATAATCGAAATTCATTGAAGTCTTATCTAGGATAAGCAAAATTCTAATAATAATTCAAGTACAAAAGCCACCTCGTTACCACGAGGTGGCTTTTGTTTATTAACTTTGGTCAAAACCATGCTCTTGATGAAGTGTAAAGTATTTATACTGATTTTATTGACCATCGGGATCTTGTCTTGTCAATCGGAAAAAGATCCGACTGCAAGTCCGTCCGAAAATGATACCTCCTCGACCGCTGAAACCGTAGAGAAAACAGCGGAGCGAACGACTTTCATTGTCAATATCGATCGACTTCGGATGAGAGAAACGGCGGGTGAAAAAGGGAAGGTGATCAAGGAATTAGAAAAAGGAACCGTTTTATTTGATGAAGGTGAAGTCAGCGATTTTACGACTCGAATTAAGTTGCGTGGTATTACTTTTGATGAACCCTGGCTTAAGGTTTCCACAGCAGACAATACGGTAGGTTGGATCTACGCAGGGGCTATTCATCTTGGAACTACTCCGGACTCAGACTTGGCCAAAATTCTAAGAGAAAAAAGATTGATCAATCTTTTTGGACCAGCAGGAGCAGAAGAAATGCGCAGGTATCGGATGGAGTTTCATAATACCCAAACAGCTCAAGATGTGGTAGAGGTGTACCGGAAGGGTCGTAGGATTCGAGAAGACTTTGTGGATATGCTCGAGGAAAAGATTGACGCCTACAATGCACAAGTGCAACCTGATCTTTTCTGGTTGGAAGAAGCCCTTCCTGGATTTGTCCCGCAACTAGTAGCAGAGGGTACCATCTATTATCTTTTCGAAGATTATCGGCAATGGGTCGAAAAAGCTAAAGCAACCAAAGAACTTGTTGATGATCAATTTGTTGAATTTAAGATTCAGGCTTTTCCAATGGATAGCATTGAGTATTTTTTCTCTGCCTGGCAAATTCAAACTTGGGATTACGGTGGGAGCAGCTTATTGGGTAGGGGCTTCCATTTCGCATTGCTGAAAGAAGCGGATCAACTGGTACAAAACAATCACCCCTTAGCAACTGAAATATTGGAGGTGAAGAAAAATATTGTCGAAGATATTCTGCAACCTTCCAATACTTTTTGGGAGTCCAAGGATAAGGTGTTGATTGAGGTGGATAATATCTTGGAGGCCAATCTGGCCATTTTAGATAAAAATGATAAGATAGCCCTGAAAGCTAGAAGAGAGCAGTTTGATGATCCAGAAGGGAACGGAATAAAGATGAATGAAAGAGCGGGAGGGTAAAGGGTTTGTCTTCTCAGAAGCTATTTGAAGCTATCTGGCTGCTAGACAGGTTTAACAATCTGGTTTTGTCCTGGCTATTTTTCCGCCACTTTTCGGCTTTTTATCGTCACATAGCCCTGCTATTATCCTCAAAAAGAGCCTCAATTGGCAAAAAAATAGACCTATAACAAATTCCAAAAGCCAAATTCAAACAGCTTCTAAAACAGAAATTATTTTAACCAATGACGATACTGACAATTATGGCGGTTGTGATTATTGCAGGAGCTTTCGGGCTTTTTGCCAATATCACTAAGAATTTTCGCCCGAATAAGAAGCGAATACAACAGGAAATAGCCAAAATTAAGGCCGATGTAGAAAGTTGGGCCGGCGAACTAGTGCCAATTACACGGGAAGAACTAGAACTTTTCTCCAAAAGCCAAATTAAGCAAAGTAAAAAGAGTCGGTCCAAATCGAGTTATAAAGGAACTTTCAAGACCATCTTTGAGGAGCCTATAGTAGCCTATAGTTATCGTAGCTTTCTAGGAAAAGGGAATCATGCTATTCTCTATGCACGCACAGCTCATCATGAATTTGCCTATTGGATCAATGATAAGGGCACTCAAGTAGTGATTGATAATCAAATGGTTGGAACGATTAAGGACAATGATGTACTGTACGGCGCAAAGTCTAATCGAATGATAGCCAGATTGAATCGATCCGAAAAAGAGATGCTCCCTATCGTTGTTAAGGATCGAGAGGTAGGAAGTATGGTGAAAGGTTTGCCTTCTCCGAATGAAGCTTTAAGCGCGCGGGCTTTTGAATTTGTAAAGGAGGATCTGAGTGAGGAAGAGCAGACGTTAATGCTGTCTCTTGGGATCTTAGAGATGGTCAAAGTGACCAATAACCAATAAGAGAACATTTCATTTTTTGTTAACTAATAAATGGAATAAGATGAAAAAATTACTAATACTCCTAGTGATCGGTTTGGGAACGTGGCAAGCTGGTCAGGCTCAGACTGCACCAGAGGATTTCAAGTGGGAAATGGATAGTTTCCAGAAAGAAATGATGAAGATGTTGGAGCAATTCGGGTTTCAAGAAGGTGCGCCAGGTATGCGGATCGATACCATGATGATCCAACCTTTTGGATTATTCCCCGGCATGGGAATGGATAGTCTCAATAACCAGGATTTCATGAAGCAATGGCAATCGCTATCGGAGCAATTGATGAAATCCTTCCAAGGGGAGGAGGGGATGAATGGCTTTGGGGAATTCTTTAAGAATTTTCCAGGTTTTGATCCAGAAAGTTTTCCGACTCCAGGTGACCAAAAGCCTTCTGAAGAGGGAACAAAGCCCAAGAAGAAGCGTAAAATTTATAAAATATAGCCGAGTAGCATGTACAGATGCGGCTTGATAGCCCAAAATTCTCTGAGGATCAGAAATAATTGGCGTTCTATTGGCCAAGGCTTATATTTGCAACCTTTAGGTAGAAGAGAGAACCTTTTTGGGATAAAGCTGTTTTACCCTAAATCTTTCGTAAAGAAGCTTATACTTTGCTATTATGAGTATTTCAAAGAAAGCCAGTCTAATCATTTATCGTTTTAAAGAAAAAGGACTGGAAGTATTCTTGGTTAATTCGTCAGAAGAAACGGAACAATGGGAAATTCCAGAGGGGAAAGTTTCCATGGAAGATACCCAACCTCTCTTAGAGGAAGAACGGCTGATTGAATTGGACCCCGTGGAGAAAGGTGTCGGAGAAATGGAAGAAGCCTTGGCAGTCGAGGGTGACTGGCACGAAATTCCTTCCCTAAAAAATATGCTGTACGAAGATGCCATTCAATTGAAGGAGAAGCTGGAAGGGATGGAGAATGGAGCCTTCTTCGTGGTAAAAGAAGCCTTTAAGAAAGTATTACCGCATCAGTACAAGTTTTTGAAGGAGTTAAAAGACGTTTTGTTAGATCGTAATTCCATCAAGGATTTGTAGATATACCGTATTTCTGATTGCTTTAGAATGCCTTTTGATTTATAGGGAATAACGCCTGTAAGCCAAAAGGCATTCTTCATTTTTACCCATTCTTTAAAGTAATCTATTAAATTAGCGACAAAACTAGCCTAGGTCATTCGGCTATCAACACCGGATTTCATCCCTTAAAACTGAAAGATGCTATATTCAGTGACCCCTACGAACAGTCTGCAAAAAGGCCTCCTAAGCCTGTTAATGTTTCTCCCTTTTACCCTTATACTCAGTCAAACTCCAAACCTGAGTAATCCCTCGGCTTGTCGCCTCGGTTTACCCATAATCGACAATAATTGCCCCGACGGAGAGGTTTTTTTTCAGCCTAATCTCTTTAATATCAATGTCAGCAATGCTCCTGGTAATACTATGGGTGTTGATGTTTATCTAAAAGAGGTACACCTGCTGATTAATCACTCCTGGGACAATGACCTAGATATTACCTTAATTTCTCCCAGTGGTGCTACCGTCTTGTTGACAGCAGATAATGGAGGAGGGGACGATAATTTTGGAGATACTACGGCGGTTGATTGCTCCTTGCACACCGTTTTTGCCTTAGGAGCTTGCCAATCCATCGCTGATGGTGTCGCGCCATTCTTGGACAACCCCTATGCGCCACAGGAAAACTTCTATGGCTTCAATGACAACGCGACCAACCCGAATGCAACCTGGCAGTTGCAGATTTGTGATGATGCGATTAATGATGAAGGCACACTGGAATATGTCAATTTGGTCTTTGAACCGATCAATTGCCTACCCATTGCCTCTACCGAGGTCACTAATGTGGATACCACCTCCGTATTCTTGGCTTGGGATCCAGATTTTTGTGGCACCACGATTGTAGAATATGGACCAGTAGGGTTTACGCCTGGCGTAGATTCTGTCGCTGGCGCACAGGGAGCGATTGCTTTTGCAGAATGCAGCCCCTTTATACTAAGCGGCTTAGCCGCTGAAACAGATTATGATATCTATGTTCGGCGGTACTGTGATGCCACCGGCAGTTTTTCCCTAAACAGCTGTGGGGTTTCTGCTACTACGAGTTGTCAACCACCACCGCTTACCATTCTTGAAGATTTCAATTCAGAGTCGCTCTGCAATGAATCCTGCGGAACATCTTGTGACTTGATTGGTGTTTGGCGTAATGCAGTGTCTGGTGATTTTGATTGGATAGTCGGAGAAGGAGGAACTCCAACCCAAGGGACCGGGCCAACGGATGATGAGCCCGGAGGAGGAAAATATGTATACCTGGAAGCCACTGGATCTAACTGTGAGGAAGGGGCAGAGGCTCATCTACTGTCCGGATGTATTTTACTAGATAAACAAGGTACAGATACTTGCCACGTTTCCTTCAACTATCACATGCGGGGGATTGATATTGGGACGCTTCGCTTTGAAATCTCCATCAATGGGGGCTTCAATTGGCGGACCATCTGGGAACGAACAGGCCCACAAGGCGTGGATTGGCAGAAGACCTACCTAAGTCTTTCAGACTACTCCGATGGGGGACTATTACAATTTCGCTTCGTAGGTGTGAAAGGCAGTGGTTCCAAAGGAGACATTGCTCTAGATAATATTGCGTTTTACGGTTCTCAAAATCTTGGGTATCCCACTCAGCAGTACTTTGTGGATGGAGATGGGGATGGCTTTGGAGAACCCGGCTTTTTCGTCCTCAGCTGTAATCAAAACCCTCCCTCTAATTTTGTGAACAATGATCAAGATTGTGATGATTTAGAATCGTCCATTAATCCGGGAGCCCCAGAAATAGCTTGTGATGGTAAGGACAATAACTGCAATGGGATAGATGACGATGCCAATTTGCCAGCTCCACTCGTTGAAAACGACATCATCTGTTCAGGTGATAGTGCCAAAGTAGTAGCAAGCCCACAATTCGGTGGGTTTATATTTTGGTACGATAGTGAAGAGAGTGAAGAATTGATTCATTTTGGGGAGGAGTTTGAACCAGACCTACCAGAAAATAATAGCCCAGTTCCGATCGAATATACCTTTTATGCGGAGGAATTTGCCTTTCAGGAGTCGGGGGACTGCCGATCCATAGTCAGAGCGGCAGCAAAAATCACCGTTAACCCTAATCCATTGCTACAGCTCCCCGAAGCGCCAGGGATTTGTCCTGGTGATTCGATTGATCTTGCCAGTTTGACGATTGAGGATATAAATTTTACAGGAGCTACCATTAGTTTTCATAATGCTTTTCCTCCAGATGGAACCAATCTCATGGCGAACACCATGGTCAGTCCGCTCAACACCACTTTTTATTATTTAAATGCGATTAATGATTACGGTTGTGCGGATACGGATAGTATTGCTGTGGAAGCTCGAACGGGGCCTGCCTTAACTTTCACCCCCGCAGATTCTTTTTCGATTTGCCGAGAGGGCAGCACTACTGTGAATGTGGATGCTGAAGGAGGCCTTGGGCCTTATTCCTACTTCTGGAGTACCGGAAGCAGTGATGAGCAAATTGACGTGCGGGCTGCCTTCCTACCAGGAACGCTGGATGCTTACTACTTGACCGTAACCGATGCAGAAGGCTGCTTTTCTACCGATAGTGTACAGGTGACAACCATAAATAGTATTGATTCCGTACGGGTAATAGTCGATAACGTAACCACTTGTAGTGGGACAGATGGAGAAATCTTGATGGTGCCCTTAAGCGGCCTAAGCCCGTTTACCTACAGCTGGTCAGGAAGTTCCGGAATTACTGGATCCACCTCAGGCGTGGCAGATACTTTGACGCTGACGGGCTTGGATCAAGGGGCCTACCGGATTACCATAACCGACAGCTCCCCGGAAGCCTGCGAATTCATCCTAAGAAATGTCTTGGTGCAAGGGCCAGCGGCGGTCGTAAATGATGTTGATGTCGATAATGTCTCCTGTTTTGGTGCTGGAGATGGCAAAATCTGCCTGGATGTCACGGGGACGGCCCCTTCTTATCTCTGGAGTACGGGAGATACTACGCTTTGTGTAGAAGGTTTAAGCGGAGGGCTGTATTCGGTCACCATTACGGATGACCCCTGCCAGACCATCTTATCAGACATATTGGTGGAAGAGCCCGATTCCTTGGTAATCAAACCCAACTTTGAGTTGCCGAGTTGCCATGATGCTTCGGATGGGGTGATCAATGTGGCCTTCTTTGGAGGAACAGGCCCCTACAATCTAAATTGGTTCAATGGTCAATCTAGGACTAGCCTACCGGATTTGACCCAAGGAAGCTATGAATTGACTTTGACGGATGCCAATAACTGCACCCAATTAGATACATTGACGCTTTCAGCCCCCGATAGCTTACAAATACAGTTGGATTCCCTAGCCAACATTAGCTGTAATGGAGAAGTAGATGGTTTCATTAGAGTGTCTGGCTTAGGGGGAACTGCACCCTATTCCTATGATTGGAGTACAGGAAGCCGTTCTTCCGCAGTTGCCAATTTGGAGGCAGGAGATTACGAAGTCACCGTTACTGATTTTAATGGATGTACGGTCAGCCAAACCTTCTCGATTATCGAACCCGATAGCCTCCATGGAGAATTGGTTGAGCTTATTCAACCCTTATGCCCGGGGGATAATACCGGTATCTTAGAGGTAGGCGCTATCGGAGGGACAGGCCCCTTTACATATAATTGGGAGCATGGAGCTAGCGGTGCCAGGTTGGAAAATCTTGAAATCGGACTCTATACCGTAACCGTAGTGGATGCTAAAGGCTGCGAGAGTCCAGCCTTTACGATTCAGCTAGACCCACAAATTGAATTAGACTTGAATTTGACTATTACTAGTCCCCCCTGCGTTGGGCCAGAAACTGGTAGTATCTTGCTACAACCCGAAGGCGTGGGGCCATTTGAATTCCTGTGGGAAGGCGGAGAAACAACCGCATTGCTTTCCAACATAAGTGTCGGGGACTACCCGGTTAACATACAAGATGGTCAAGGATGCAGTTATGATACGATCATCAATCTCGCCGCACCACAAGTATTTGATTTAGATGTAGATACCAACCAGCCTTCTTGTTTTGGTGTACCGGATGGAGGTTTTGATGTTTTGATTTTATCTGGTGGGACGGGAGCAATTCAAATCAATTGGAGTGATGGGGGAGAAGGTTCGGAAAGAGATAACCTTGGTCCAGGATCCTATACCTTTGAGATCAGTGATGCTATTGGCTGTACCTCCGCTTCGGATAGTTTGACCTTAACTTATCCCGATCGCCTGCGCGTGATTACGGAAGCCATCAGCCCCATTCCATGTACCGGAGATTCAACCGGATTTATTGAGACACGGATCGAAGGAGGAACAGCACCTTATGACATTAATTGGGTGGGAACTAATGTGACTGGCACAAATATCTTCGATCTGGCAGCTGGTGATTATCGCTTGCGCGTGACCGATGCTAATTCTTGTCCGATTGATACAACTTTTAAGATAACAGAACCTGATCCCTTGGTGGTCGATGTTGCGCTTTTGCAAGGAGGAGGTTGTGATCCTTTGAATGCTGCTGATACACTAGTTGCTTTGATTTCAGGGGGAACTGCACCTTACAGCTATGCCTGGAGCACAGGGGATACTACGCCGATTCTATTCAATGTCCCCTCCGGGGATTATTCCTTGACGGTCACGGATGCCGCTTCCTGTGAAGATGCGGAAGAGTCTATTAAAGTGCGAGAAAGAACGACTCCCATTACCTTGGATAAATTTATCGTGGAAGGGCCGCAGTGCTTTGGTGATAATGATGTCACGGTTACCGCTAAGATCAATGACGGTTCTGGTCTATATCGCTATCATTTTACGCCTACTCTAATCGTAGATAATGTTGAGACAGATAGTATCACTGTGACTACATTGCCCATCAACAATAGCTACAGTCTCACTGTCACAGACCTAAAAACGGGCTGTCGGATCATTGCAGAGCGCGAGGGCGTGAGTGTACCACCGCCCTTACTATTAAGCGTAGATGATATTGAAGAAATTGAGTGTGCAGGTGGTTTTGATGGCGGGATAAGTGTTTCGGTTCAAGGTGGAATTGGTCCTTATCAATATTCTTGGAGAGATGGAGATGATATGGAGGTTTCGACCAGTGAAGATTTGAATGGGGTGCGAAGTGGCACTTATACGCTTTATCTGGAGGATGCGAATGCTTGTGGCGATACACTGGTGGAGGAAATTCCGGAGGTAAATGCCGTGATTAGCATTGATGCCACCCTGATTGACCCGGTTTCATGTAATGGTGGTACGGACGGAGCCATTGCGATTGATGTTTCTGGAGGGGAGCCTCCTTTTCGGTATGCTTGGAGTTCCGGAGCGGAGGATCAGGATATTGCCGGATTGGCAGCTGGCCAATATATGCTGACGATTACGGATGCAGATACCTGCAAAGCCATTTTCGATGGCTTTATCGTGGAAGAACCTGCCTCTGCCATCGCGGTCACAGATTCGGTCAGAAATATATTGTGTTTTGGAGATGCTAATGGATACATAGGAGCAGAAATTAGTGGCGGTATGCCACCTTATACCTATCGATGGTTTAAAGCAGGAAATGTAATCGAGGGCGAACTGGATTCAATTTTGACTGAAATTGATGGCGGCAACTATAGCTTGGAGGTTAGGGATACCAATAATTGTATTCAGGAATTCGACTTTGCGGTCAATGAACCTGAACAGTTGGCGATTGCCCTAAGTTTTACCCCACCAATGCCGCCAAATTATGATGACGGTCGGGCCACCGCGAATGCTAGTGGAGGCGTGCCGGACTATACCTATAGTTGGAGCACTGGGGCTGACACGACAACCATTGAGAATCTAGTGCCAAGTACCTATTTCGTCACGGTTACAGATGCCAACGACTGCACTCGGGAGGCGAGTATATTGATTACGGATAGTGAGCTTCCTGAATGGGTCAACCGCTTGGATATTTACCCAAATCCAACCAGCGGCCAAGTTTTTATAGACTATGAATTGCAGAGGGCAGAAGCCTTGGAATTGCGCTATTTCAATAGTCTGGGACAGCAGATCGGTCGGCTGCCTTTGGGGGTAAGTACGGGGCAACAATTGCAACAGGATTGGAGCAACTGGTATCCCGGGGTATATTGGGTTGCCGTTTTAGCAGAAGGTAGACGCATTGCACTTAGAAAAGTAGTTGTAGGCCGATAACGTTTGGAATTCAAATCAATTAAAAGACCTTCTCCTTGTGAAAAGCGCATCAAAATGGGTGTACGCCCTGCTCGTTATCTCGATTTATATTGCAGTAAAGTATCTACGACCGCTTAGTTTAGATGTGGTAGGTAGTGATGTGAATCTACGTCGAGTCATCTACTACAGCTGGTATATCTTACCCGTATTGCTCTACTTATGGTTTAGTTGGGGGACCAAAGGCGTGTGGAAGCGCCTGGGGCTAGCAAGTGGACTGCCGGAAGGCTTTCTGTATGGCTTCTTGTTTACCTTACCGATGTTATTGGGGTTTGCTTTTATTGGCCAAGCTAAATTCTCAGACTGGTCTTTGGAATTGGTGGTGGTTAGTGCATTGCTACCCGGTTTTTTCGAAGAATTGTATTATCGAGGCTTTGCTTTCGGGGAGCTGTACAAAAGGGCGGGTTGGGGATTCTTATTGGCGGCAGCCTTCAACGGACTCATCTTTGGTTTATCGCATATCTGGCAAGGCAATTCAGTAGGAGAAACGCTGGGCGTATTCTTCGTTACCTTTAGTGGGGCAGCTTGGTTTGCTTGGCTTTATGTCGAATGGCGCAACAACCTCTGGCTCCCGATCACACTACATGTTTTGATGAATCTCTATTGGGCTTTGTTCGACATTGAATCCACTGCGCTAGGTGGGGTAGGGGCTAACATTTTTAGAGGTATCACCATTGCCGCTTCGGTCATCTTTACCCTTAGGCGAAGAAAGCCACGTCAAATTACTAGAGAAGAATTGTGGTGGAGAGGAGATAAGAAGCCAGACCTCCAAAGTCCTTAGATTTTGGAGGTCTGGCAGGATCCGTTCTTAGTTCAGTGATCAGATTCGCTTTTGATGACGAACTTATTCGTTATCAATTACCTTGAAGGTAGTACGTCGGTTATTTTGATGTTCATCTTCCGAACAACGTGAACACAAACACTTGACGTCAGGTAATTCTTCTCCGTACCCTTTAGGAGTCAATCTTTCCGGGCTTACTCCGTTGGAAATGAGGTAGTCAACGGCAGCTTGAGCTCTTTTTTGTGAAAGGTCTCGGTTGTAGCCGGTACCTCCTCGGCAGTCGGTATGAGAAGATAATTGAATGAAAAGATTCGGATTCAACTTTAGTGTTTCCGTGAGGGCATTCAATGTAGGCTTAGCGTCCTCTCGGATGAAAGACTTATCAAAATCATAGTAGATATTCTCCAAACGAATTTCCTTGTCTGGGAAGATCCTGTCTAGTACTATCTCTAATTCAAATCTCAACTCCGGGTTTTCCGGGTCTTTTCCTACCCCTTTAGTGGAGAACTTGGCCTTATTATTTAAGTAAGTCTCTCGCTTGGCTAAAAAGTCGTAGTCTGTTTCTTCGTCAAGCTCCAAGGTGAAGAGTCCATCTTCTCCCACAGTCACCTGCTTCGTCTTTTTTCCAATCAGTATGTCTACGGTGGCCCCTTCCAGCGGCTTTCTTCCTAGCACTCTACTATTGGGATCGGTTGGGTCGTCGTAGATCTTTTCTAGCACGTACCCATCCAGAATCATTTTATAGACAATAGGTTTTTTCTCTACTTCTGGTACTGGCGGAGGCGGAGGCAGGGGACGTCGCTCGAAGCGATAAATATCATCGTTTCCGATGCCTTCCTCACGGGTTGAGGCAAAGTAACCTACTTGCAAGAGATTACCTGATTTTTTTGCCTTATCATCAATAATTAAACCGAAGTCATCTCCACCGGAATTGATCGGAGGACGAAGGTTCTTGATGGGAGACCAACGGCCATTAGACTTCATATAGGTTTTGAAGATGTCCAAGCCGCCCATTCCGGGATGATGATCCGATGAGAAGTACAAGGTATCTTTATCTATGTAGGGGAATTTCTCGTTACCGGCGGAATTGATCGTTCGACCCATCAATTGAGGGACATCCCAACTGTCTCCCTTGCGTTCACTCACATAAATATCGAAGCCCCCCCATCCATCTGGGTGATTACAAGAGAAATACATTTTGTTACCATCCGCTGAGATGGTAGGATGGCCATAATTCACGCCATTTTCTACAAAGTTGACTACTCTGGGCACGGTCCAGCTATTCCCATTGCTTTCACTAAACATGATTTTGCAATAGGCATCTTCTTTCTTTGGACCAAAGCAACGGGTGAAATAGATTTCTTGATAATTCGGACTGAAGGCAACCGTCCCTTCATTATCTTCGGTATTGAGTATCTTATCAAACTGATTGACGGTATTGTCCTTCAAGTCAACCACAAAGAGGTCAGAAAAGCTATTTCCAGTCCAGTTGTAGGTGTCATCTCCGGTACTGCCCTTGCGATCGGAGGTAATGATGAGTTGTTGGTCCTTGTATAGCATCGGAGAATAGTCGGCATATCCGGAATTGAAGTCCGTTAGGTCGACGGAGTAGGCACGTCTTTTCTCCTTTTTCCAAACTTGTGCTACCTCGCAGGCGCGAATTTCGCGACGATATTCGTAGGGGCTACCAATCTCTATCCCTAAGTCCTTAAACGCTTGTCTAGCCTCTTTATATCGTTCAGCTTTTTTCAGCGCATAGGCAAACTCCTTTAGCGCGTCGTAACCCGCATTGTTGTCATAAGCAGTTTGATACCAATTAATGGATTGCTCGCTCTGGTTCAACTCCCGATAAGAATCAGCCAATTTCAGAGCGATCTTTCCTTTTTCAATTCTAGTTTTGGCTTTTTTATATTCCTTCTGGAGCATCTTAACGGCTACTGAGTACTGCTTCACTTCATAGGCAGTAGCTCCATCCCGAACCTTTTCGGTGTAGGTGCAGGAATGTAGTATAAGAGCAAGAACAACAATAAACGGAAATAAATTATATCTCATAGCTGCTTTGCATATTTTGTCGGTTAGCGATCTGGAAGATAGTTACGTGCTAAGGAAATCGATGGTTCTTAGACGATCTTTCCGGCGTATAGCCAATATAACTATTTAAACGCTTCAAGAAAACTTCTTGTTGCGAGATTAAAAAGTTGTGTCAGAAAGACAACGAAACCTGCGCGGAAAGCCGAAGAAGCTATTTCAGACTATCTATGGTCAATAACCGCAATTCCCACCCTAATGTTTTAAAGCCGCCCTGAGCAATAGTTCCAAGGACTTTCTGTTGCCTTGCCACGAGAAATTTGGCTTATGCTACAACAAAACCTCTGATTTGTGCATCCTAAGGCATGATGGGACAATCATTCTATCATAGAACTGATTCAAAACTCAATACCTTTTTTGTATGAAGAACTCACTTTGCTTGCTTTGCATCCTGTTATGCTCCTGCCTAGCCGCACAATCGCCCTTTTCTCCTTTTCAAGAAAAAATACCTAGTGTGAAAGTGCAACTAAAAGGATTTGACGCCACAGCAGACGCCGATTTGGAGCTGTCATTTGTCGTTGTGGTACCTACACCTGAGCACCAGGAGGAGAATACAGCGAAACCCGCAGCGGACGGAAGCTTTACTTTTCAATTGACACATCCACTACGCTACCAACAGATATGGTTTAGCATTGGAGATTACTATTATGGACAATTGATCGTTGATCAAGGGCTAACGATAGTAGCCGACTTGGAAGTGCTGAAAAAAGACCCAGGTAATTGGTTGAAAGATGGGGTGCAATTCTTGGGCGCTGATGGAGCGTTGACTGAAGTAGTCAATCGCTTTGTACAATATCGACGAGATAATGTGCTGGAAGGAGAAAATAAAATGCACATCATGATGGACCGAGAGGCAAGTGTGGAAGATAAGGTGCGGAGAATCAAAACGCTACATGAAGCAGAAACAAAAAGAGAAGCAGCCTTTATAGCGGAGTATCCATCTGAGGCGAATTGGGTGCTGGAAAATGAACGCCTATCAGATTACTATGGTGATCTTTGTGTGATACATTGGTCGAAACCGATGCCAGGGGACATGAGAAAAGAAATCCAAACACACCAACCTAAATTGATATCCAATGCTTCTTTTGCCTATTATAGTTACCAAAGTAGAGGCTTGATGACTCCGACCCCTGAAGAAACTCTTAGGAATTATTCTGAGCTCTTACCTACACAATTAGAAGGTGATGATGAAAGGAAAAGAATGGCAGCATTTGCGTCCATGTTGCAGAAGAAACAGCTGAATGAGGACTATGACACGAAATTATTCAAGAAGGAAAGCAAGTACTTTTATAAACAATATAAAAATCAACTTCATCGGGCGCATGTGGATGCTTTTGCAAAAAAGGTCGAAGCTGTGTCTCCGGCAAATCGAGACTTCCTAATCGCTTTAGGAGGAGGGAAAGACATTTGGGAACGGAACTACTATGTAGAAAAAATGTTGCCCAAAGTCACGGGAGCTTGGACCAGAAACTTTATGGAGAAAAATTGGGCCATCACGAAAAAGCAGATCATGGCCGTTAATGAGAAACTGGCAGCCATTCAGGTAGATCTTACGGATTCCCCTATCGGCAAGAAACTGGGCAATCTAGAGAACGGTGCTGAGTTTTACGAAGCTGGACAGACCGAGCTGGAAGATTTATTAGGCGCATTGCGATCGGCAGTGGGAGAGAAGGCTGTACTTTTTGATGTCTGGGCTACCTGGTGTGGTCCCTGTATTTTTGATATGAAGCAGAGTCAGGCCAATATTGAAAAACTGGATAAGATGGGTGTTGAAGTGATTTATATTTGTGTTGAATCGGGTACAGATCGGGATACTTGGCAGAAGAAGGTCACGGAGCTAGACCTTAGCACCAAACATATTTTCTTAAGCCCGGAACTGTCCAAGCAGATCATGGAGTACTTCGAACTGAAAGGCTACCCTAGCCACGTATTCCTGGACAAAACGGGCAAGTATCACCCGGACCTAGTGCATTCCATTCGGAACATAGATTTCGACAAAATTCAAGACAAACTGTGACCCCATTCTTTTGAAAAGAAAGAAAAAAATAAATTTCTGTAACCAATAGTCAGGTACCTCCGTCATAGGCAGCAAGTAGTAAGTAATCATCCGAAAATAATCTACCTATGTTAAGGAATTACCTGACTGTTGCTTTTCGCAACTTGTGGAAACACAAGTTCTATTCCCTTATTAATATCCTAGGTCTTGCCCTAGGCCTCGCCTGTTTCCTATTTATCTTCTTGTTCATCCGCGATGAGTTAAGCTATGATCAATATCATGAAAAAGCAGATCGCATTTATCGGGTAAATTTCGATGGTCACGCCTTTGAGCAAGATCTAAACTTCGCCGTGGTTGGAGCACCATTAGGACCGACCGTATTAGAGGCCTATCCTGAGGTGGAACAGCAATGCCGCTTTCGTTCCTATGGGAGCTATGCGGTTACCTACGAGGATAAGAGTTATAATGAGGACGATTGGATTTTCGTAGACTCTACCTTTTTTGATGTGTTCTCTATTGAAATGGTCAAAGGGAACCCGAAAACAGCTTTGGTGGAACCCAATACAATTGTGATCACCGAGCGAATGGCAGAGAAGTATTTTGGGACGGAAGATCCCATTGGAAAATCTTTCACCGCGGATCAAAACCAGCAATTTCGGGTTACAGGTGTGATTAAAGCCATTCCCAAGAATACGCATTTTAATTTCGATTTCTTTGCGTCGATGTCGACTACCAATGAAAGTCGAAATAACAGCTGGATGAGTAACAACTTTCAGACTTACCTGGTTTTAGAAGAAGGTACCGATCCAGCTGCGGTGGATGCTAAAATGGAACAATTGGTGCTGGACTATGTGGGGCCAGAAATAGAGCGGTACATGGGCAAATCCATGGAAGATATCATGGCTGCGGGAAACTATATCACCTTCAGCCTATTTCCCATGAAGAAGATCCATTTGTACTCGGACAAACAAGAGGAATTGGCCGCTACCAGCGACATCAAGTACATCTATATTTTTGCTTTTATTGGCCTCTTTATTCTTTTGCTGGCCTGTATCAATTTTATGAATCTTTCCACGGCAAGATCAGCATCGAGAGCCAAGGAGGTCGGGATGCGGAAAGTCGTAGGGGCAGAACGCAAGCAATTGATCTGGCAGTTCTTAAGTGAATCTGTCGTCATCACCTTTCTCGGCTTTTTGCTTGCTGTCGGAGGCTTATTCTTTTTCTTGTCTCGATTCAATACCCTGTCGGGTAAAGAGCTTAGCATTGCACAAATCAACCAGCCTACGTTCTGGGCGGGCATGTTATTCCTTGTAGCCGTAGTAGGGATTGTGGCAGGCAGTTATCCCGCCTTTTACCTCTCCTCTTTTCGACCTTTGGCCGTGTTAAAGGGGCGAATTACGAAAAGGGTAGGGCAGGCCGTGACCCTACGTTCGGTACTGGTTATTTTCCAATTCGCGATCACAGTTGCGCTGATTGCAGGGACGATGGTGATTGGCAAGCAATTGAACTATATCCAAAATAAGAAATTAGGTTTTGATAAGGATCAAGTTTTGGTTCTGAATAACTTCTATAATTTAGGTAATAATTGTCAGGCCTTTAAGGAGGAGATTGTAAAACACCCTCAGGTGATGAACGCTTCGATGAGTAGTTCTCTTCCCACGCCTTCTTCTAGAAATAGTTCAGCTACTTTCTTAGGTAGAACACCGGATCCCAGTAAAACCCATGTGATACAACTATTCACAGTAGATCATGACTATATTCCTACCTTAGGTATGGAGGTGATCAACGGAAGAGCTTTCTCGCGAGATTTTCCTTCTGATTCAACGGCAGTGATTCTCAATGAATCTGCAGTTGCCATCTATGGATTGGACGAACCTTTGGGGCAGGAGATAAGCGTTTTTTCAGGGGGCACGCCGGAAAATCCAGAAATCAATACGGCGAAAGTAATTGGGGTTGTCAGGAATTTCCACTTCGAATCCTTACGCAGTAAGATTGGCCCACTAGCTATTTTTATGGGCCAAAGTCGAGGACGCTTATCGATTAAGATCAGAGGAGAAGATATTCCAAGTTTAATCGGTGAGATTCAAGAGCAATGGAATACGATGGGGCCAGGACAACCCTTCGACTATACCTTTATGGATGAGGATTTTGCCTCCGTTTACGAATCGGAGACCCGAGTGGGACATATCTTTTCAGTCTTCACTTTCTTGGCCATTTTTATTGCCTGCCTGGGACTCTTTGGATTGGCCACCTTCACCGCGGAACAGCGAACGAAGGAAGTCGGTATTAGAAAAGTAATTGGCGCTTCCATCGGAAGGATCTTTGTATTACTGACCGCGGAAATTATGAAGTGGGTACTGATCGCCAATGTGATTGCTTTACCCATTGCCTATTACTTTATGGGGCGCTGGTTAGAAGGATTCGCCTATCCAGTAGACCTTAGCTGGTTGACCTTTAGCATTGCTTTGGTAGTCAGCCTCTTCATTGCGCTAATCACTGTAAGTTATCAAGCCTTAAAAACAGCATGGATGAAGCCCATACAATCGCTGCGATATGAGTAGATATCAGCAGCATCTAATTAAACCCGTTTAATAAGTACAGCCTTGCTTAGCTTATTAATAGGGAGACTGTAGAACTTACAGTACATTTATCCTGTCAGTGATTTGGTTATGTATCACTGACGGGATTTTTTGTCTGAACGAAGTGTAAAGCTAAAGCTTAGGTGAAGGTCCCAAATTTGTCAGAAATTCATTTGTATTATCATAAAGCCGTCACATGAATAAGCAGTTGATTTTAGTTAAACGCCCAGCGGGCATGCCAGCCGCTGATACCTGGACCTTAGAAACCAATGAGATTCCAAGTATCTCGGAAGGACAATTTCTCGTGAAGCAACATTATATCTCCTTAGATCCAGCCATGAGAGGTTGGATGAGAGATGCGAAATCATATATCCCCCCGGTGGGCTTAGGAGAGGTAATGCGAGCTGCTTCAGTGGGGGAAGTAGTGGCTTCCAAACATTCTGGATTTCAGGTAGGTGACTATGCATCTGGCTGGGGCGGTGTGCAACAGTATGCTGTATTTGATGGTACTCGCTCCTTTAAGGTGGATCCAAATTTAGTTCCACTGCCGGTTTATATCGGTACGCTAGGGATGCCTGGTATGACCGCTTACTTCGGAATATTGGAAGTAGGGGAGCTAAAGGAAGGCGATCGTGTGTTGGTTTCAGGAGGTGCTGGAGCCGTAGGAAGCATTGTAGGACAAATAGCTAAGATCAAGGGCTGCCATGTCGTAGGTATCGCTGGTGGGCCTGAGAAGTGCCAATACATGAAGGAGGAGCTAGGCTTTGATGGTGCGATCGATTACAAGTCAGAGAACATGTACAAGGCGATTGCCCGGGAATGTCCGAAGGGGATTGATGTCTTTTTTGATAATGTCGGCGGAGAAATATTGGATGCTGCCTTAGCCTCCATTCGCTTACATGCGAGAATTGTGATCTGTGGTGCCATTTCTCAATACAATAACCGGGATGACATCAGAGGACCGAAGAACTACCTCTCACTGTTGGTTAATCGAGCGACGATGAAAGGCATGGTCGTCTCAGATTTTGTCAAAGATTGGGCTAAAGCGGGACAGCAGATGGGTATGTGGATGGCACAAGGAAAGTTGAAGTCCAAAGAAGATATTTATGATGGGATTGAGAATTTCCATGACACCTTTAAGCGACTATTTTCTGGGGAGAAGAAGGGGAAATTGGTTCTGAAGGTGCTGGAAGATTAGATTCTCTATCTAATCAGGCTTACAGCCCCTGCTTCAGACTGCTGAATATATTCATCACCAAGTAATATCTGGTACTCAAGTAGCCAGGTATATACACCTATGGGAGCCTCCTTTCCGCGGATGTTCCCATCCCAACCTGAGCTATCATTTAGGTAGCGATAAACTTGCTGTCCCCAGCGATCAAAGACTGAAAATTGGAAAATCTCAATTTCAAAGTCAGTTGACAGTAAAGGTGAAAAAAAGTCATTTAATCCATCGCCATTTGGACTAAATGCCGAGGGAACATATATACTATTGGAGCAGTCTATCCTAACCTTTATGTTAATCCAGTTAGAGCTAATACTGCCGCAAGGCAAATCTATGGTAAGTTGGTAGGAGCCAGATTGAGCAAAGGAACGTTCGAGCCCCTCCTGTCCGTCATTCCAAGAATAAGAAGTCCCAGGAGGGAATACATAGGTGTCGGTATAAGAAGAAAAATCAACTAGGTCTGCCGAGCAAAATTCCAGATCACAACAGATTTCCAACTCCATTTTTTCTAATCTGAAATTGTCGACTAATGAACTGGATGTACTAAATCGACTGTTAATGGCACTCCCGAGGCATCGCTCATCTGAAGGCCCTCTAGAGTGGCGGAAATTCCCAAAAAGCAAATACTCTTCCTCACCCGTGGCTTTAAAACAATTACCAATGCTTAAGGTGTTAGATTCATTGGCTCGTAAGCCACTTCCTTCTGCAAAATATAGAGGCGCAATTTGACTCTGGCCATTAAGGCTATCTACTCCCACTTGGGTAGTAAAAGCCAGGCCGAAATTGGGTGATATGCACCATACATTGTAAAACTCTTCATCTGGGGGGTAATAGAAAAAGGTCGGGGCGGTCGTATATTCTATGTAATAGAGGCTATCTCGGTCCAGCGGATTGGATAGTCTAGTCCATAATAAGGCTGTTAGTACTTCATCTGTATTTGTATCAAAATTATACGGGATTCTAATCACGCCATTGCCTAGGATTGGTTTCCAATAGCGTGTGATAGCTGGATCGCACGAATGATGATAACTTTGATAATACCATGGTACTGGCGGTTCAGGATCTCGTATGGAGTAAGAGGATTCCCAATACACGAGTTGCTCCGGTCCAAGGTTGCCTACTGGACATTCTTGGACTTCTTCGAATCCAGGGTCAAATAGATGAGTTTGGGCTAGAGCGTTATGGGCATGCAGACAGCAGAACATAGAGAGTGTCCACATCAGTCGAGATAATTTCATGGCAATTGCGTTTCTACTCCATAAGTTACCAATAAATTAGCTTCTTACGCGAATCTGTCCTGCCCAAAGATTAGCATACAATCCTTGTTGTTGCAACAGCTGCTCATGCGCGCCAGCCTCGGCAATCTGCCCCTCCTTGAGCACTATGATTTGATCAGCATTGCGTATGGTGCTCAGACGATGGGCTATGATCAGGGCTGTTTTTTCAGAAGTGAGCTCATCCAGGCTGTCTTGTATAGCTCTTTCCGTTTCGGTATCAACCGCACTCGTGGCTTCGTCTAGAATTAAGATGGGGGCATCTTTGAGTAAAGCGCGCGCAATACTTAGTCGCTGGCGCTGACCACCGGAAAGCTTGACCCCCCGCTCCCCGATAACCGTTTCATATTGCTTGGGTAAGGCCTCAATGAATTCTGCGAGCTGAGCCCTTCTTGCTACGGCTTGGATTTCTTCGATCGGGGTGTCGGGAGCGCCATAGGCTATATTCTCGCGGATGGTTCCATGAAAGAGGTAGACATCTTGACTAACTAGCGCAATATTGCGCCGTAGGTCTTCTAAGCGCATCTGTGGCAACTTGACCCCATCGATCTCAATACTGCCTTCGTTTACATCGTAGAGGCGTAGGAGTAATTTAATTAAAGTAGTTTTTCCTCCTCCTGTGGCTCCGGCAATACCCACCGTCTGTCCGGCCTTGACTTGCATGCTGAGCCCCTGTAGGATGGGCTGATCAGAGAAATACGAGAAGTGTACCTTCTTTAACTCAATTTCTCCCTTCAATCGACCTACTTCAATGGGTTGCGGAGGGTCATAGATTTGCGTGGGAGTATCTATAAGTCCAAAAATTCGCCTTGCGGATGCTTTGGCTCGCTGATATTCATCAAATACAGTCCCAAGGATGGTCACCGGCCATAGCAATCGTTGGATCATCATCGCAAAAAAGGCTAGGCTCCCCAGAGAAAACGTTCCAGGCTCAAATAGTACCCAATACGATCCTAAAAGCAAGGCTCCGGCGAAGCCTAGGGCGATCGGCATTCTGATTAATGGAAAATAAATGGCGCTCCAACGGATGGCACGGAAGTTGGCATCTCTATAGTTGGCAGAAACTTGCTGAATACGTTCCTGCTCATATTGTTCTGCGGTAAAACTCTTGATCACCAACATGCCGGAAATGTTGTTTTCAAGGCGGTTGCCCAAGGCGCCCACTCCTTCTCGTACTTCCCGATAATAAGGGGCGATCTTTCGCTGGTAATAAATACTTCCCCAGATGATAAAGGGGATGGGTAGCATACTCAGCAAACCAAGTATCCACGATACATTGATCAGAGACCACCCGGCAACAATTACTAAGGTGGTGAGCTGTACCAGACTATTGAAACTGCTATTGAGGAAGCGTTCCAGTTGATTTACATCATCATTGAGCATGGCCATCAGATTCCCCGTCCGTTCAGACTCAAAGTAGGCCATCTCTCTGCTTTGTAGCGTCGCATAAGCTTGCAAGCGCAGATCGTGTTGCACCCTTTGCGCTAAGCGCATAAAACCACGCTTATGCAGCCACTCGAAAAAACTTTCAAACCCAAAGATTACCAAGGTTAAACCAGCGAGAAAAACAACGATGGGCCAGGGGTCTTGCCAGCCGGTCAGTTGGGGAATCCAAGCCGGGATTTGACCACTTACGCTATCGATGATCCAAGCCGTGAGAAAGGGCGGCATGAGGTCAAAAACCTTATTCGTGACACTGGATCCGATGGAGAACCAGAAAGCGCGACGGTATTGATCAATAAAGCGAAAAAGGCGCCGCATGGGCTGCCGGGGTTCTTCCATCATCATGAGTATTTGTCATTCCTCGTGAAGTAGTTACTCTCTGCCCCAATCTTCATTTAGTTCAAAATACAGGCTTTCACAATAGGCCAAGTAGTCCTTCACGGCTAAGCGTGTGCGTTCAAGGTCGGTGCGAAAGCTTTGCCTTAGCTCCGGGACTAAGTTAGCTTGATATAGAGAATCTGATAACTCTTTTTGCAGAAAACTGAGCCCAAATACTTGTTTCTGTATGGCTAGCAGTGTCTTATTCGGTAAGGGGTTATCGACCAACTGTTTAGCCGCCTCATAATAGACTTCACTATCCTTTAGGTAGTCTTGAATATATCCTAATTTCTCAGGGAGACTAATATCTTCCAAGGTCAATAGTTTTTTGCAATATCCAGGTAAATTGTAGAGGGAAGGATCTTGGCGACAACTACTCCATTTTTCCTTAAGAGAATCAATTTCTTGCAGGTAGGATCTGCGCTTGCTCCAATGACTTTGTGGGAGGATGCTGTCTTTGAGGGTTTCCAATTGTTCGTAGGTTCTATCCATGCGGCCCACTTCTTCTAGAAGCTCCGATGGCGCGACTACGTAAAAGGAATCCGGAGATTGTTCAAAATAAGCTAATGGTTCGTCCAACTCATATTTAGCAAGCCATCGATCGAAGGCACTTGGTTTTTGCTGACAAGCACCCAGAAATAGGCAAATAAATAATAAAAGGGTAGGGGTGTTTTTCGTGTTGGTCATGAAGGTGAAGGTAGTATTTGGCCTTAATTTTACCAAATCTCCCTATAAGACTTGCGCTTGGATTCGTTCCTGGGCCCAGTCCAGGGCAACTTGTAATTGTTCTTCTTGATTGAGGTCGGTATTATCGAGCACTAAGGCATCCTCGGCTTGTTTTAAGGGACTGTCTGCCCGCGTGGAGTCAATGTGGTCTCTTTCTGAAAGATTATTTCTAACTTCTTCTAGGGCAACTTCTTGGCCTTTTTGCTGAAGTTCTAAGAACCTGCGGTGTGCTCTGACTTCGGGATCAGCAGTTACAAAAATCTTTAATTCGGCATCGGGAAATACGACGGTTCCGATATCTCGACCATCCATCACTATCCCTTTTTCTGTTCCCATTTCCTGTTGCTGCCGCACCATAGCTCTGCGAACGATCGGAATGGCGGCCACGGGACTCACTAATTCAGAAACTTGCATGCTTCGGATTTTATCTTCCACATCCACTCCATTGAGATAAGTTCGATTACCTGTCGATCCGGCTTGAAAACGAATCTGAATCTCGTTTAGGGCTTGCTCTATGGCGGCAATGTTTTGTACCGATATCCTGTTTTCAATTAAGAAAAGGGTCACTGCCCGATACATGGCGCCAGAGTCTACAAAGCCATAGTTTAAGGCTTTTGCTAGGGCCTTCGCCAGCGTACTTTTTCCACAGGATGAGAAGCCATCAATAGCGATTATGATTTTTTTCACAGATTCAACATTTTGAGGGGTAAATATATAGGTATACCTACTGAAAAAGCGAAAAAGAGTTGCGATTTTCTGTGGTGGATTTATTTAAACTCTTGCAAAACGATTTCCCATAATTTTTCATAGGGTATGATCTCTAATTCCGAGATTGCGCCCCGGTAAAAGAAAGGCTGTTCCTGTAGGGCGGCGAGATATTTTTCCGTGTTTTTGATTTGTTCCACTTCGTATTCCGCTTTTTTGAGCTGTTGCAATAAGCGGATAAACTGAATGGGACGAAAATGTTCTTCTTTGTTTAATTGCCGGAGGGCGAATTGCTTCAGTTTCTCCAGGCGATCGTCCAGATCCAAGGTGCTTTTTTTGTTGGCCAGTTCTAATACTTCTAAGATTAATAAAAGTATAGCATAATTGCGATGGCTTTTGGGGTAAGACTCTGGCGTCGAAAAGTATCGAGAAGGCTTGAAGATGCGACTGCTGGCCTTCACCTGCACCGCTGCACCAAAGCCTTGAATGGAAGCAAAGAAGCCTACGTAGCCTGCATAAATTGCCCATTTTTCTCGAGTAGGTTGGTCGAGTTTCTTTAAGCCACTGTGATGGGTAGCCTGGTTAAGTATAGCCAGGGCATTGATATAGTTTTCTGTATGTAGAGCTAACAGCAGATAGAACTCCATAAAGTTGAACCAGGGTTGGCTACCATCCGGAAACCGGTTGAGGCATTTCTCGGCATTTACTTTGCCCTTTCTATAATCCTGTTTGTGTAGATAGGCGGACATCTTCTTGTTTTGGATAGCAATGAGCTTCTCCTCCTGATAGAAGTTAGGATGGTCATCCATGTATTGCTCCGCTTCGTTGCACACCAAAAGCATAGTATCAAAATCCTTGGTCAGTTCGTAGCGGATGGCCCAAACTAGGTAAAGGTTATAAAAGATTACTGGCGAATTATAGCGTTCAGATAAGGTGATCAATTGATCAGAAATCCCTTCAATTTCCGCTTTTAGTGGGTTCTTTTTCGTCAGTGCTTTTTGATAGTCTAAGATTACAGTTTGATACAGTTCTTCCGAATCCAATTCAGCCTTCAGAATGGGCTCAAATTCCTTAATCATTTTGTTGTACTGCTGAAAATCCTTGTTTTCGCCAGTATCAGCGGCATGCTGTCGAAGTATTCTACCGCAATTGACAATTAGATCAGAAAAGTGATACTTCTGTGCTGTCGTTAGGATATGCCGAGCCATAGAGGTGGCGGTTTGGGTGGCCCCGTAATGAAGTAGGATCTTCACCATGGCCCACTCTTTGTTGCAGTTGAAGTAGGCCCGATTATAGGTCCCGGAAGAGGGCTTGTTGATATCGAGAAAGAAAATGGTATTCAGCAGGCGCTTGCGAAACCGCGATTTGAGTTGCCGGTATTTCGGATCCTGGGGGCTACAGTTGTACAAGAGGGTGGCCGCGTCCCGATCGTTTCTGAGTCGACCGGCGGAAAGGGCCTCGTAAAATTCGTTGAATTTGCCGGTTTTGTTTTTTAGGGCTTGGTCATCGAAGATCTCAATTTTCTTAACTCTTTTTTTGGTGACGATCTTGATGATCTCTAGTAGGTTTTTCATGGACTATAATTTGGACACGTCTGAGTTGAATCCTTGTTCATTCACTACTGAAATTGAACGACATAAGTTTCAACTAATATGGATAAAATATAATATCTGTCCAAATTATCATGTCACAAATTGGCTAAAAACCAAAAAAATGAAGTTTTGTGTAAAGCTAGTAGAAAAGAAGGTTGAGGAAGTACGGAAGGTAGAAGCTTGTATTAAAGCTGAGTGGAGCGCAAAAGAAAATCATCCCGGATAAGGGAACACAGTGAAAAGAGAGGTGATGACTTTTAGATAGACTCTTAGTTTTGCTATCTCTTAGGCTATCTTTTAACTGTATCCTGATTCTTTATCCGGGATGACCCTATATGAAATTTGGGGGCGTACCCCCCAAGTCAGTATTCATCTTCATTGAAGAGGAAGTCATCCTTCCGGGGATAATCCGGCCAGATATCTTCCATGCTCTCATAAATCTCCCCTTCGTCTTCCATCTCTTGGAGATTTTCGATGACTTCCAAGGGTGCGCCCGATCTGATCGCATAATCAATTAACTCATCTCGGGTAGCTGGCCAAGGGGCATCCTCCAGATGGTAAGCAAGTTCAAGTGTCCAATACATACGAAACTAAATAATTAAAATTTTTACGCTTTGGTTACAAAATTCTCTAAAACCTAAAAGGGGTTCTCAAAAATTCTTCAAAGTACCTGAATAAAGAAATTTTTTCGCAGAAATATGTCTCGATTAATTTCGGGCAAATGTAAAGAATTGCATCAACTAAGTCAATACTCTTTCTGCGCTTTTATAAAATTCAGCTATACAAAAGTCAAGCCACAAGCAATTGTTCGTTGATTTATGTTCGAAATTTGAAGCCTAAGTTGTTGTAAATTAGTTATTTATAGCTGCCAATAATATGAAATGACTTTCGTTCGTATCCTTGTGGAAATTCTCCGACTACTGACGAATTGGCAGGCCCAGTGGGATCACAGATGTAATATTTTTTGCCTCTATAGGAAATTGCCGTACCCTTTAGCTCTTGTGTGGCGACACCTACAGTGAGGTGGTCCGAAAAGGCGACGATGACCATGGGCAAGTCGACAAGTTGTTTAACTAGGCTATAGTATAGAGCCGAACGATCTTCACAATCGGAGTAAGGGTAGTGGAAGAGTTCGTCGGCGATCATGGGTTTACTTTTTCCAAATACCTTCTTGTCCTCTCGGTAGTCAAAAGAAGAACGAGTAAATGCCGCCAAAAGTTCTAACTTTTCTTTTTCAGAACGATTCAGCAGTAATTCTTCCAACTGGGGTAGTAGGGAATTGGACAGCGCTTTGGAAAAGGGAACCTCTAGATATTTATCCTCCGCAAAGATCGGATAGGCCAACATAATGTCGCGGATTGTTTTGTCAGCCTTGATAGTCAACTGGTATGTGCTATCCCGGTATGGGAATAAATATTTCTGCTCTACAAGCTCAGGGCTTAGCCGAGGTAATTCATCCAAATAGAAAGAAAAGGATGTACCCTTTGGATTCGCGATAAAATTCAGCAGATATAGAGGCTTATTCATTTTGGCCTTTTCGCGGATTCCGGTCAAATTCACAAACTTTCTTCCCTTGTCCTCTATCATAGGCACCTCAAATACCTCATCTCGAGAATAAGCGTAAATATTTACATCTCGATCAAGGTAAGTCAAACGGGTATCGAACCCCAACTTAGACAGTAAAAACCAGCAGGTAAGTTTTTTACGAGTAAGCTGTCGCTGATCAAAAATAGAATTTAGGGCTTTGTTTAGCAGCGTATAGGTCAACCAGTCATTCAAATAAAACTGCTCCTTTTTCTGCCGGATGGATTCCAGCAGAACTTGGTAGTTCGTTTTTTCCAAACTTTTGTAGAAGCTGACCATACTTTTCTCGGAGATGCTCACCTGTTGAGGGATCAGCATTGAGCTGTGATACTGTACGTCTATCTGCTCTGAAAAGTAATCGATGGAAAGGGATAAGGTCTGCGTGGCCGTGGCATACCCTTTACCTAGCAGCATAGTACAACAGAACAATAGTAAAAGGAGTCGCAATTTCATGAGTCTATCAGAGTTTTCTGCTTCTCTAAGCTCACCTCGCATTTAAGTCTGCGCGGCGCTATGGATTTTAAGCTCTTATTTGGGATATCGATCAGACAGCCTCTTTACAAAACAAAGAAAGCGTATCTTCTAAATTTAAGATACGCTTTCTTCCCCACGTTTATTATGTATAGTCCAAAAAAGACCTACAGAATCAACATTGCATCACCATAACTAAAGAAGCGATACTTCTCTTTAATGGCTTGTTGGTAAGCTTCCATTATCAAATCGAATCCACCAAACGCACAGATCATGATCAATAAGCTGGACTTTGGTAAGTGGAAATTAGTAACCATGGCATCCGCTATATGGAACTTGTAGGGAGGATAGATAAATTTATTTGTCCATCCTTCAGCTTGCTTCAAGAGGCCCTCTGCTGAAACCGCAGATTCTATAGCTCGCATAGAGGTTGTTCCAACCGCACATACCTTGTGTTTCGTTTCGGTCGCTCTATTGACCGTTTGCACTGAACCATCGGTTACGCGGAAATATTCAGCATCCATCTTATGTTTAGATAAATCTTCAACATCAATGCTGCGGAAAGTCCCTAGTCCAACGTGCAAAGTCAATTCGGCAAAATCAATCCCTTTAATCTCTAGTCTCTTCAGCAATTCTCTACTGAAATGCAAGCCAGCCGTTGGGGCAGCAACTGCACCAATTTCCTTAGCGTAAACGGTCTGATACCGCTCCTTATCTAGCGGAGAAACCGGGCGATCGATATATTTTGGCAATGGAGTATTCCCCAAGAAATTCAATTCCTTTTGAAATTCTTCATCTGTTCCGTCATACAGAAAGCGGATCGTCCTACCTCGTGAAGTGGTATTGTCTACTACCTCAGCCACTAAGACATCGTGGTCATTTTCATCGCTGAAGTAGAGTTTGTTGCCTACTCTGATCTTTCGTGCAGGATCAACCAAAACATCCCAAAGTCGAGCTTCATTATTGAGTTCCCTTAACAAGAACACTTCAATCTTAGCACCGGTCTTTTCTTTTCTGCCGTACAAGCGAGCAGGAAATACTTTGGTATTATTAAAGATCATCACATCACCTTCGTCGAAGAAATGCAAGATATCTTTAAATATTTTGTGCTCAATTTTCCCGGTATCTCGGTGGATTACCATCAATCGGGATTCATCTCTAGCTTCGGTTGGTTCTTGCGCGATTAATTCCTTAGGTAAGTCGAACGCAAAGTGTGACAGCTTTGTCCTCATTGTAAATGTTTTCGAAAAAATTGTCGGCAAAGATAACAATATTGGTAGGAAATTGAAGTGCCGGGGGATCTTAATCCCATATCTACTCTATAAATGAGTCATTGGCAGATAAAATGTGATTATTTATCGAAAGGATTACGCTCCGCAAAATCCTACTGTTACATTAGCGTGTGCCGGAATATACCAATTTCAACGTATTGCCGGCAGCTAAAGTTTTTCAATATCACCCTTATTTTATGAGAACGATTTTAAAGATCATCCGTGAGAGTATTCTGCAGGCGCTTCAGGAACTTAGCGGCAATAAGCTTAGAGCCTTTTTATCCTTGCTAGGCATCTCTATCGGTATCTTTTGTATTATCGGAGTGTTATCTGCGGTGGATTCGCTAGAGGATAACATTAGAGGTAGTCTCGATAAGCTAGGCAACGACATCGTTTATGTGAAGAAGTGGCCCTGGCGTGATATCTCAGATTCGTGGTGGGATTATATAAAGCGTCCAAATCCAGACTATTCGGATTACCAGCTTATTGGTGAAAGATCCAATACGGTTCAGCTGACTTCCTTTCATGCGGTAATCGGTTTTCGTACGGTTAAGTTCAAGTCTAGCAGTGTGGATAGGGCGGTCTTGATTGCTTCTTCCATGGAATTTGAGGAGATGTTTGCCGTGGAATATGAAAAGGGGAGATATTTTTCGGCTTCCGAATATTTTTATGGCTCCAACAAAGTTGTTTTGGGCCATAATGTGGCAGATGAGCTTTTTGCTGAGATTGATCCGATCGGTCGAGATGTAAAGATCCAGGGCAAAAAATACGAGGTGATCGGGGTGATAGAAAAAGCAGGAGATGATTTGATAAATCCACTGGATTTTGACGATGCGATTTTCGTTTCTTATACGAATGGTCGTAGCTTGGCCAATCTCAAGGCCAGGTATATATTTGACACCACAGTTTCCTTGAAAGCCAAGGAGGAAATTCCGGTAGATGATGTCAAAGATGAAATTACAGGCCTACTCAGAGGGCATCATCGATTAAAGCCGATGGAGGATGATGATTTTTCCTTGAATGACCTCTCACTCGTAGCTAGTTCCTTGGATAGTTTCTTTTTTGTGCTCAATATGCTTGGCATTGTAATTGGGGTATTCGCCATTATAGTCGGAGCGGTTAGTGTATCCAATATCATGTTCGTTTCGGTTAAGGAACGCACCAATATCATAGGGGTAAAAAAAGCCCTAGGAGCCAAGAACTTCATGGTTTTGCTAGAGTTCCTGATTGAGGCCATTATACTCTGCCTCCTTGGCGGGGCTATAGGCTTGCTACTCGTGTTTTCGATCATGCAGATTCTGAGCAACGCGATTTCCTTTGATTTTTATATTGACATGGGTAATGTATTCTTAGGTGTGAGCTTGTCCATTTTCATAGGTGTATTCTCTGGTTTTATTCCCGCCTTGCAAGCAGCCAGAATGGATCCTGTGAATGCCATGCGCCAACAATAGGAATAGCAAGACCTGAATTTCGCTTACCCGTAGAAACCATCCAGATGCTAGCGAAGACCTACCTTTCGCTAAATTTAACAGGCGTGTACGGAAAAATCTAGAGTGATCTTAGCTTGCAAACCAATTCAAAGCACTAACTTTGAAACCGTTTTAAAAATCCAGTGTACGGAAGTGCACTGGATAAATAATTTATAGAAAATCGCCAACAGTATATTGGTATACCTCAAAGACAAAAATGTAGTCTATCCCTAGTTATGATCCGACCGGCGATAAATAGCAGCTCCAGGTAAACGAGAAATAACCGGTGACTACCCAGATTCATTCTACTCTTTTCTTCCGGCTTATTTTACACGTGCCCGGAGGTTTCAAATTTCCACGAAAAGGCCTTGAAGACGTTTTAGAACGACGACGATCTATTTTATTGAATGGCTAATTTTTGCAATTGTATTGCTAAATGAATTGGCCAGGATTTTAATTTTCCGCGCCAAATTTTACTAATTTTGCGCAGCTTAAAATCATATCCCATGACTGTAATTCGATTACTACCGATTTTACTATTGTTCCCGTTTGCCCTTCAGGCACAGCAGCTTTCCCTTTTCACGCAATACCGAGAAAATGCCAGTATCATTAATCCTGCGGCTATGGAAGCGGATTTCCTGGCTTATGGTCACAATTTGAGTTTCGGAGCCTCGTACCGATCCCAATGGGTAGGTATTCCCAATGGCCCCAGAACACAGACTGTACGCGTAAATTACGTCAACACAGATTGGACCGGCGTTACCCTAACAGCAGGGGCGCATTTGTTCAATGACCAGACCGGCCCTACTGGTTTTACCGGAATGTATGGAAAGATTGGAGGGGTGATAGGAAGCGATCCGGAGTATAGTGGATTAGCTTTTGCCCTGTCGGCAGGTATTGTCCAATACCGAATTGATGCTGATAAGATCAAATTACGAGATCCTGGTGACGCCATTGGAAGCCAAGATCAAAATCAGATCTATCCGGACGTTGGACTTGGGGTTTTCTTCTACTCTTCTACCTATGATGGCGATTACTTTTATGCTGGCGTCTCAGTGCCACAAGTTTTCGGTCTCAACCTGAGTTTTCAGGATGAACTCGGAAATTTTGATGTGCAAAGAGTTCAGCACTTTTATGGCCAATTAGGTTTTTATAAATTCCTGAATGATGATAGTTTTTTGGAACCTTCACTCTGGCTGAAGTACACTCCAGGAGCTCCCGTCAACGCAGACTTTAATCTGCGTTATCAGTTACCTACCGCGCTGTGGATAGGGGCTGGTGGTTCTACAGCCAAGGCGATCCACCTGGAAACAGGGGTGACTTTAGGAGAGAATGCCGGCTTCGATAACACCATTCGCTTTGGCTATGGTTTCGACTACTCTTTCACTTCAGGAGGCCCATATTTTGGTTCTACTCACGAGATTAATTTGACCTTTTCGTTTGATAATTAGTGATGGAGCCATTGCAAATTTGTTTCATTTTGACTGTTAAATGAAGGCATCCTCGTGTGAGGAGGATTCCCCTGTATTGTATTTTAAACCTAGAAGAATTTAATATCATATCCCATGAATGCACAGCTTTCCAAGCCAAGGATTAAGGGTTTTATGCGAAGATCAATAATGGTCCTCGTAGCAGGTCTAGGGCTTCACTTATGTGCAATCGCACAGCCTACTATGACTTTTCAGATGCCTGCCGGTGATGCACCTTGTGAAGGAGAAACCTTCTGTATGGACGTCAACGTCAGGGATTTCACGGATATATTAACCTCAGAATTTCTGATCGAGTGGGATTCGTCAGTCCTGGAATTCCAGGAAATTAGAAATCTCAACGCCAGTATCACTTCGCTAGACCTGACCGATTTTGATGTCTCGCGCGCAATCAATGGAGAGGTTACCGTAGCTTGGGACGACGAAGCTCCCAATTGCGGTACACAGAGCGCCAGTGGCATCACACTACCGGATGGAGATTTACTGTTCCAAGTATGTTTTACAGTCCTGGGACAGTATGGACAAGGTAGTACAGTATCTATTCCTGATACGCCAACTCCTCAGGTACTCAGGGTGAATACAGGTTGTGCTAATATCGGCCTGTTTCACGAGCCCGCCCTATTCTCTTCTTGTGTGCGGCCGTTAACCATTACAGCCTCTAAAGAAACAGGGAATAACGACGATCTAGTGTGCGTCGATTTTACGGTGGAAGGATTCGATGGATTAAGAAGTGCTCAATTCTCTGTGAATTGGGATGAGACGCTTTTGGAATTGGTGAACGTTATTCCCGGGGATGATGTAGAGAACTTATCATTAGGGAATTTTGGTACTACCAACCCCGGCGCCTTAAGTGTTTCCTGGTCTTTTTTAATTCCCAATGAACCAGGATATACAGCACCAGATGGTACCTTGTTTTTTCAAGCTTGCTATCGAGTACTGGCTGGTTGTGATGAAACAGCAGAAATTACTTTTGCTGAAACGCCGACACCATTTGAGTTTACCAACGACGATCAGGAAGGCTTTACCTTATTCTTCAATCCAACGGAAGGAGAAGTGGCTACCGGAGATTGTGATCCGACCGGTCTACAAATCCTCGCCAACTGTGGTGGAGAAGTTAATATTACAGACCAATTCTGTGTATCTGTGACGGCTGGAGACAATTTTCAGAATGTGACAGAAATGGCCTTCCTAATGGAATGGAACCCAAGTATTGTTGAATACACAGGGATTAATACCACGGTTGGAGGATTGACGACTAATGATTTCAATGAGCAAAATGTCGCCAACGGAATCTTGGGTGTCGATTGGGATGTCGCCCCGCTACCGCCCGCTAATCTTGCCAGTGGTAGCGAGTTATTTGAGGTTTGTTTTGAGGTTGTCGGACTTGGAGGTAATAGTCCCTTCAAGATCAGCGAACCTTGGATTGGACGGGTAAACGGAAGTTCCATAGGCGTGAATCCAAGCAACTGCGAAATTCAGGTAGCACAGCCGCCAGGTGTAGTGATGGATCTTATAGATGCTTCAGCACCTCCCTTTCAGCAAGCTGGAGACGATCAAGCCTGCGTGGAAGTAGTTGTTTCTAATTTTAATGACATCATAGGGTACCAGTTTTCTTTGAGTTGGGATTTCAACTTGATGGAATTCGGGGAAATCCGAAATATATCTTACCCAGAACCTACTGCTGATGATTTTGGCGGGTTTGCTGGGGTAGAATCCGGAACGCTGTTTTTTGACTGGGAGCCATCTCAGGCTCATTCCTTACCCGACGGCACAGCACTTTTTGAAATTTGCTTTAAAATGCTGGGAGACCCTGGCGAGTGTGATAATCTACAAGTAGTAGAATTACCTTTGGTTTCGGAAGCCATTAGTTCTACTTCCAATGGCGAAGATATAGGGATTTCTCCGAGTGGGGCGGAGGTCTGTACCTTATTCCCAGAAGGGTTTGGCGTCGTGTTTGATCAGGTAGTGGGAGATAGAACAGACACCACCTGTGTGGATATGAAGGTAGTTTCCTTTACGGATATTACTTCGGCCAACTTCAACATCAATTGGGATCCGACTGCTTTGGAATTTGTGGAATACAATAATCCTGGAACATTAACCGACTTGGTTGATGGAGATATTACTGATAATTCTGACGTAGGTTTACTCAACATCGACTGGACCTCTAACAGTGGTGGAGTGACCTTGGCTGATAGTACGGTAGTAATTGAATTGTGTTTTGCCTTGATTGGAGAAGCCAATGATTGTTATCCCGTTAGTGTCGTGGAAGACCCGCCACCGCCGGTTACGACCGTGAATGGCAATGGAAGCATGATCATCACTGGTGGAGAGGTTTGCATTAATGATAAATTCATCATCATAGATACCTTGATCACGCCAGCAAGTTGTCCCAACTCCAGCGATGGTTCCGTGACACTTGTGGTCGAAGGGGGAGAAGGCTTTGTGGGAACTACTTGGCTTACTTCGCCACAACAGTTTACCCCATTAGAAGCCCAAAATCTACCTCCGGGAACCGTGAATTTCCGCTTGTTTGACCAGGCCAATCCTGCTTTGATTCAAGAATTCTCGATTGAGATTCCGGTGGCAGGAGAACTTCCAGTAGCTAATGCAGGCGATGATCAATTGCTGAATTGCCAAACGAATTTAGCACTCTTATCCGGAGGCGGTTCAGATCCTGCGACACACACTTATCGGTGGTTCCAATTGTCAAACGGATTGAAAGTAAATATCCCTGATGGGGATGTGCAGCAATTCTTTGCCAGCAGTATCGGTACGTACGTATTGGATGTTAGCAATGAATCGGGATGTGTAGTTTCGGATACCGTGCAGGTACTCTCACCTGCCCTACCTGCTGCCGACGCTGGCCTAGATGGCATCTTTAACTGTTTGGCGGAAACCGTGACCCTAGGGGGGAATGGATCTGCCGTTGGGGATACCATTGCTTACTTATGGGAAACATTGGATTCGGGGCTTGTGGTACAGGGCCAAGAGACTTTGTTAAATGCTGAAGTAGCCGGCCCTGGAACATATCAACTGACGGTCTCCAATACGGATACAGGATGTTCTTCAACCGATACCGTACAAATACTTGATGAGCGTATATTCCCCGTTGCACGCGTATTGCCCGAGGAGATCGAACTCCCTTGTGATGGATCAACGGTTACACTCGATGGCAATGCGTCAGTTTTCGACAATGAAAATGCTGGCTTGAATGTCACCTATCGTTGGGAGGCAGGCGGAGAAGTACAGTCTACAGGTTTGACACTTGAGACCAACCAGTTAGGTACTTATACCTTGATTGCTACCGAAACCGCTGGAGGGTGCGAAACCTCGGCCATTGGTGTCGTCGTTCCTAACTCCGAAGCCCCAGACGTGACCGTAGATGATGGTGGTACGCTGACCTGTGCCGTGGATACAATCACCTTAAATGCTGCCATCGGGCCAGATGATATCAACTTTACTTTCCAGTGGACAGCACTGGATGGAGGACAAATCGTGGCTGGCACGGAAGTGGGACTTAATCCTCAGGTAGTGCAGCCCGGACGATTTGTATTAACGGCTACGAATACACTCAACAGTTGTACCGCTAACGATACGGCTTTTGTCTTGATCGATACCATCCCTCCTTTGGCGGAGGCGGGTCCTGGCTTTACCTTGGATTGCGATAATAATCTATTCACTTTAGATGGTACGGGTTCAACTACGGGAGATACGATTACCTATAACTGGTTCTTCCCAGATCTAGCCACCAGCATCGCCACCGATACCTTGATGGTTGAAATTGGAACACCTGGTGTCTATTATTTGGAAGTTACGAATAGCATAAATGGCTGTAGCGCTGTGGATTCAGTGCAGATTGAGGTGGAAGGAATTCCACCTACACCCATCCTTATACCTGAACAATTCCTCACCTGTGAAACAACTGTCCTTACTGTAGAAGCTACTGTAGATCCTCCGGGGGCTTATGATATTGCTTGGTCGATTATCAGTGCAGAAGGTAATATTGTTGGACCTTCCACCGGAACACTCAACATAGATGTAGATCAACCAGGTACCTATCAGATTCAATTGACAGACCAAGTTACTGGCTGTACAAGTCAGAATGAAGTATTTGTCCTATTTGATGTAGAAGAACCCACTGCTGAAGCCGGAATTGCACAAACGATTACCTGCGCAGACCCTAGCGTAACCTTAAATGGAGACGGTTCTTCCGTCGGTGAGCCTTTTGCGTATGAATGGGCTACAGTGGTAGGACGAAGTGATACTCTGGTGGCTGAAGCCAATACACCAGGAACTTATCTACTGACGGTAACGAATACGCGAAATGGGTGTACGGCCCTTGACAGCGTAACGGTTGGAATCGATACGATTGCTCCCCTTGTCAATATTGCGATGCCAGAATTGATCAACTGTGATCGCTCTTGCGTTACTTTGGATGCCTCCGGAACCATGCCAAATCTTAACCTTACCGCCGTATGGTCAGGGCCTGCGGGTAGCAACCCCAATCCAGCCGACGGATTACAAACGGAGGTGTGTACCCCAGGTATTTATGAAGTAATGGTAACTAGCAATGGTAACGGATGTTCTTCCACTGGAAGCGTTGAAGTCATTGCAGATGAGACGGCTCCCGCAATTCAGTTTACACAACCGGAGCCCTTTAGTTGTTTGGTTGAGTCTATGCCAATAGATGCCTCTGCAACGGGCAATGCTGCGGATTTCCGCAGTATCAGTTGGATGAGTTTAAATCCAGATAATACGGTCACTCCCCCCGCAGGGCAATTGACGGTAGATGTTACTGGCCCTGGGGATTATGAACTGACGGTGGTCTTAAATAGTACAGGCTGTCCTTCCACACAGATCATCAATGTACCTGCTGACAATGCTGCTCCAGTAGCTAGTGCAGGTGATGACTTTAGTTTGGAATGTGGCGAGACGAGTAGCCTAGATGGTACTGCCTCTTCTTCTGGTGCCAATTTCACTTACGCTTGGACTACTATGGAAGGTTCTGTTAGTCCTACACCAGCTACTAGCATGGAGCCGATGATCAGTGGCGAAGGTATTTTCCAGTTATTAGTGACGAATACCGATAATGGATGTACAGCAACGGACGAAGTGACGGTGACGCTACAGTTACCGGAAGCTGCCTCAGCTGGTAATCCACAGTCTATTTGTAGCACCGAAGCGAACTTAGCGGCGAATTTGCCGGCAGGAACTACGGGGCTATGGACTAACCTCTCCGTAGGTACTTTGAGTGCAACAGATCAAGCCACCGTAACTGCATCTAGCTTGGCGGAAGGTCAAAATCAATTCGTTTGGACCTTATCAGCCCCTGGAACTTGTACAGACTATAGTGCGGATACCGTAACGGTAACAGTAGAAACTGCACCAGTGGCCAATAATGATGTGTTGGAAATAGGGAAGGATTCGCGAACAGAAAGCATTAATTTGCGTGCTAATGACAACCTAACTTTTGTTTCCGGATACTCCGTCACCTTGTTGAATGATCCCGAATTAGGGGTGGTTGAAAGCATTACACCGGAAGGTGATCTTACCTTCAGAGCCTTTACCGGGGCTGCCGGTGAAACGACCATCGAATACGAAATTTGTAATACATTGTGTCCTGACAAGTGTGATACGGGCTTGTTGACTATCTTTATCGAGTTCGATAAGGAGCCAGAAGTGGCCAATACCATCACCCCCAATGGAGATGGTTTGAATGATGCCTTTGTCTTTGACAAGCTCTTATTTGGTAAGCCGGATCAATATCCTGATAATGAATTGATTATATTTAATCGTTGGGGAGATGTCGTTTACAGAGCTAAACCTTATCTAAATGATTGGCAAGGGCAAAATGACAGTGGACAGGATCTACCTCATGGCACGTATTACTATATCTTGCGACTAGATATTTCCAATGGAGATATCATCAGAGGAGATATAACGATAGTTAAGTAATTATAGAAGTTTCTAGAAATATAAGGGCCCCGACCTCTTGAGGATCGGGGCTTTTTTTTTGGTGGGGAATTTTCATGGAAGCTGGAAAGTATATCCGAGCAGCTCTTAAACCCAGTCCCAGCCTAGCTCTTTATTGATATTTCCCGGCGGATCGATCTAGGATCGGTTCCTCCTAAGTCGAAGAAAGATTTTATTAATCTGATTTTTCCGCCTATTTTAGTTGATCAAAGCCTATATCCTCTCTCATAAATTAGAACCGTCAGGATAGATACCTCTGAACTTGAAAGCGGTTTGTATAGCTTGATCTAAATCGATATCATTGGACTACGAGCATTGGTGGAGTAAAATTCAGGATGGCAAGCAGGAGGCTTTTAACCAGCTGTTTCGGCAAATGTACCCGGAATTGAAGGCTTATGGTATGAAGATAGTCCAACGAGAAGATTTGGTCAAGGAGGCTATCCAGAAGCTCTTTGTAAAGCTCTGGGAACGCAGAAAGGCTATTGGCCAATTGAATTCTGTAAAAAGCTATATTCTAAAGGCTTATCGTCGGACTTTGATCGATTTAATGGCGGCTGAACAAAGGCGGGCCAGACAGCTCCTCCCAAGTGTGGGCTTCTACCTTTCTCCGGAAGATTTACAAATTTATCAGCAAGAGCAGGAGCGGAAAGCCCAGCAGCTTTCCCAACTTTTAGGGCAACTGCCCGATAAACAACGTGAAATCATTTATCTCCGCTTTTACAATCGACTTTCCTTCCTAGAAATTGCTGACATCTTAGAGCTCAATTATCAAACGGTGCGCAATTATGCTTCTAAGGCTATTCGATATTTGAGTGAGCACTGGAAGCCTTATTAAATCCTTTCCCGCCACACACTAATCACGCCCAATTCTGCCAGAAAACCCTTGTCTTATCCTTTCTTAGTAGAGCATTCAAAAAAAAATTAGAAAATCTGAGTACAAAATGGAGCTTGGCCTGTCTTGTATAAAAATAGCGGTAATACTGCCTTTGAAATAATAAGAAAAGTAGCTGTTCGACATGGCAAGTGAGCAATTCGAAACAATAGAAGAACTGGTAAATAACCCAAAATTTATCCATTGGGTTAGGCAAGGAAAGCACAACCTTTTTTGGAAGCAGTGGCGCAGGGATAATCCTGATAAAGAGGAGTTATTGAATAATGCCCGCTTCTACTTGGAGCAATTATCTTTCCAAGCCCCGAAGGTGGAGCAGGCAGAGATAGAAGAGGCTTTGCAAGGGGTTTGGAATAGTATTGAAGCAGGAGAAACGGTAGGTGGTGAATTCAAAAGGCAGAAAGCTAGCCGAAGGTTGTTTTTGACCTATCCATGGCGTATCGCAGCGGCCATTCTTTTCCTAATGGCAGCATCTTGGATCGGCTGGCAATTCATGTCTTCGCCCTTTCAGGTTTACAAAACAGCTTATGGGGAAACCAAGGCGGTCACTTTACCGGATGGTTCCTCGGTCATGCTACAAGCTAATTCTACCTTGAAAGTAGCCAAGGATTGGGAAAAAGAGGATAGTCGACTAACTCAATTAGAAGGGGAGGCCTTCTTTACTGTCGAGAAAAGCCAAGGCAAATTTCCCGTAAAATTTGTGGTTGCCACGGATGACTATAAGGTAGAGGTGCTAGGGACGCAGTTCAATGTGCTAAATCGACAGGCGGAGCAGCGCATCGTCCTAGTCGAAGGGAAAATCCAACTGCGCACGGAACAAGAAGATATTGTATTGGCACCCAATGAAATGGTGCAACTATCTAGTGCCACGAAAAAGTATGAAAAAACTACAGTTCAGATCGCTGAACATACAGCATGGGCTCAGGGCCAATTGCTGTTGAACAACACTCCACTGATAGAAATGGCGCGTATGCTACGCGACAATTATGGATTTGAGGTACGCTTTTCAGAAGACGTAGATCAGAACCAGAAAAGAACCTCTGTTGGTCTCCTTCCCATCCAATCCCCAAATGAACTAATGGATTATATCGCCGCCATTTACGAGGTCGCACTACAGAAGGAAGGCCAAGTAATTTATTGCAGCAAGTTGAATTGACATAGTTCGCAGGTCTTTTTAAGGATTTGTAGGACTACCAAATAGTTAGATTTTGTTCACATCACGACAAGAACATGAGGCTTGTTTGGGGTACCCACTGCGCGTGGTTCTCTCGTTGATTGCTTTGGTGCTCTTTATTCCATTTGCATCTGGTCAAAGTGGAGCAACAGTAAATTTAGCCAAAAGCCAATCGACAGAAGGAGAAATGGCCCTGTTGGATCTGCTGGAGATGTTGCAGCGGCAAGAAGGCTATGTATTCATTTTTGATGAACAAATCGTCAAGAAACAGACGCTTTCCTTGGAAGGAGAAGCGAAGCAACGGTTCACAAAGTTTTTGCTAGAGGAGATCAGCCGTCAAACCAATTTACAATTCAAACCTATCCGGGAAAAAACCTTCTTGATCAAGAGAATTAGGCGGAAGAAAGTATGGCTATCTGGTTATTGCAAAAACCGCTTTGGTCAGCCGATGGAAGGTGCGAATATCGCTATTGTTGGGAAAAAAGACGGCGTGATCACCGATGCTAAGGGGTACTTTGAAATCGAAATAGAACAGGGGACTCATCAGATCGTCGCCAGCTATGTAGGCTATGAGACCTTGCAGCGCCAGTTGGATATAGAGGGATATGAGAATCAGCAACTGAGTTTAGATTTTAGGCAATTTTCACAGTTGGAAGAGATTCTTGTGGTGGGGCACCGCTTTGCTCCCTCCTCTATTCAGGAATTATCTGCTCCAGTTGATATTGTCGATGAAAAACAAATCGACCAAAGCCTGGAATCGGATATCAGTCAGTTGTTGCAGTACGAGGCGCCGTCTTTCCATTCTACGCATCAAACCGTTAGTGATGGAACAGATCATGTAGACCCCATCTCATTGAAAGGATTGGGGCCTGATCAAGTGCTCGTGCTCGTGAATGGAAAACGAAGGCATGCCTCTTCTCTAGTAAATGTCAATGGCACCGTAGGTAGAGGTAGCGTGGGAATTGATCTGAATGCGATTCCGCTAGATGCCGTGCGTAAAATTGAAATACTAAAGGACGGGGCAGCGGCTATGTATGGCTCTGATGCGATTGCTGGTGTAATCAACTTGCAATTGAAGGATGCTGTGAACCAGGGTTTTGTAAAAGTACAGCAGGGTGTGACGGAGCGCGGGGATGGGCAAGTCCTGGGGGTGAGTGCACACTACGGTTTTAAGGCTTCAAAATCTGGTCATGTCAACCTCACCTTCTATGCAAAGAATAGGGGGGCGGTGAATAGATCAGGAGCTTACCAAGGCCCCATTTACGGCGATGAAAGAGATAAGGATCAAGCCGCGCGGCAGGCCTTATTTGATCATATCGGCCTAGGCGGAAATCGGGTGATACAAGCGGGCAACTCGGCAATTTTCAATAGTGGATTAATGGTGAATGCAAGCCTTCCAATCCACGACCAATTAGAGTTTTATACCCATGGCAACTTCAACATTCGTGAAGGTCAAGCTACAGGGTTTTATCGATTTCCTTATCAGAAAAGCAAACAATCGGGTCTTTATCCCTTGGGTTTTTTGCCAGAGATCCACACCAGTATTCATGATATTTCTATTGTAAATGGAGTGAGAGGGGAATTGGATGGTTGGACCTTTGACTTTAGCAATAATTGGGGACAGAATGCCTTTGATTTTCAGGTCGAAAATTCCAATAATGCCTCCTTAGGTTTGCAATCTCCTACCTCAGCCTATGCGGGTGGATTCTCTTACTTGCATAACCTATTGGGATTGGATATTACGAAAACAGCTCTTTGGAATCGGCCCATCAACCTAGCCTTTGGAACCGAGTTTAGATTCGAAAGATATCTCCAAGGTGAGGGCATTGAAGTCTCCTGGCAAGACTATGGGGTTCAACAGGCGGGAACACACACGAAGGAAGGCGGAATTCAAGTTTTTCCAGGCTTTAGACCAGAAAATGCCAACCGCAAATTTCGCAATAATATCGGGTTCTACGGAGACTTGGAGTTTGAGCTGACTAGCAAGATGAGCCTCAGTATAGCTGGTAGGTTGGAAGACTATTCCGACTTTGGAAGCAACTTTAGTTGGAAAGCTGCTTATCGCTATCGACTGGCTAAGGACCTAAGTATTCGTTCCAGCTATAACACAGGCTTTAGGGCACCCTCCTTACAGCAGATTGGCTTTAGTAGTTATAGCCTTCAATTTTTACCAGTTGGTGGAGAACTGATGGCTACTTCCGTAGCCCATCCTCATCATGACAATGCTATTGTTAAACGCTTACAGATTCCGTCGCTCAAGCCTGAGCGGTCCCGCAATTTTAGTATGGGGATAGCGGGCAGCGCACAAGGACACTGGTTATTCTCCCTAGATGCTTACCAAATAAGCATTGCTGATCGGGTTGTTTTGACGGGTCAGTTAACTCCTTTATCCGAGGATAAATTGCAAGAAGTACTATCAAGTTCTGAAGTTGATCGCGTTCAATTTTTCACTAATGCCATCGATACTCGAACACGAGGTTTGGATGCAAAGATTCGTTATCGGAGACAATGGAAGAATAGTCAATTTGAAATGCTGGCTGGCTTCAATATGAATAAAACTAAGATCAGGTCGCAAGAATTACCCGCTCCCTTTCTGCAAGATTATCAAGAAGCTCTTTTCAGCAGAGAAGAAGAGGCTCGCCTGGAGAGTGGACAGCCCAGTAGCAAATTTATCTTGGTGACGAGTTTGAAAAGAAGAAAATGGGAAACAACACTACGCTTGACCAGGTTTGGCAGCGTCAGCTATCTGCATCCGATGGATCAAGACCCAGCCAATTGGATCATCAATCAATATACAGGCCTACCGGAAAGCCGGGATCAGACATTTGCAGCAAAGTGGATCTGTGATTGGGATATGAGTTGGAAAGTCAATCCGCTATTTCAACTCAGTTTGGGGATTTCTAATGCTTTGAATGTATATCCTGATCGTCATCGCCACTACGCGAATACGCACCATGGAGTACTGACCTACAGTCGAAGAGTACAGCAGTTTGGAGTTGGGGGGAGGAAATGGCTCGTCAAGGCCATCTACACGATTAATCATTCTTCAGATACAACAAAGAAGTAGAAAAATGTAGAACAGCTTTAGTGCCGCCAGAATGGAAGAAAGAATAGTGACAGGACTGGCGCGAGCTGATCTTGGAATGCCCGCTGATTGCTAGGGCAAGCCTGTCCTACCTAGATTTTGAGGTAGACCTGACTTTAGAGCACATGCACTTAGACCTAAAAATAGGCAGCCCTTCCCGTAGCAAGCGAAAGACTGCCAATACAAATAGATTCTTCAACAAAATTAGACAACGTATGAAAGACAATTATGCAACTAGGTGTAGATTATGGCTAATTCTTGCCATTTTCTCAATTTCAAGCTCACTAGTAGGGCAAACTGGGACCATAAGCGGAAAGATCACAGAGGGAGATGAACCACTAATAGGTGCCACCGTACTTGTGGTCGGAAGTTCGATTGGAACTACTACCGATCTTGATGGTAATTATAGTATTACACTAGAGGCCGGAACCTATGTCCTTGAAGCCTCTTATATCGGTTTTTCAGGACAAACTCGTTCGGTTACTGTCAGCGCCGGAGGAACCCTCACGGAAGATTTCTCATTAGTGCAAGGTATCTTGGTTGATGAAGTCGTTGTGATAGGCACTAGGGCTTCTAATCGGACCAATACGGATGCTCCGGTACCAATTGATGTGATCAATGTGGAAAAATTATCAGCTGCCGCTCCACAATCCAGTCTTAATTCATTGCTGCACAATACCACTCCTTCCTTCTCCTCTAATACCCAGACCATATCGGATGGTACCGACCATATAGATCCGGCATCTTTGCGGGGCTTAGGACCTGACCAGGTATTGGTATTGATGAATGGAAAGCGAAGACATACTTCTTCATTAGTGAATGTGAACGGAACCTTTGGCCGGGGTAGTGTGGGTACTGACCTTAATTCCATTCCTACTTCTGCCGTATCAGCGATAGAGGTGCTGAGAGATGGAGCAGCTGCGCAATATGGATCGGATGCCATTGCAGGTGTGATCAATGTTCGCCTAAGAGAATCGGTTAATAAACTGACCTTCAATCTCACCACTGGCGGGAATTTTACCAATAAGATTGGGCCATTTGAAGGAGAGACAAGAAGCGTGGACGGCGAAGTCGTCAATCTTGGGATCAACTATGGTTTACCCGTCGGGCAGCAGGGCGGATTCATCAATTTTACCGGGGAATTCGGTTACAAGGGATCTACCAACAGAATGTTGGAGTTTACCGGTGGAATTTTCAATGCCTACAATGCCGTGGAGCGTGAAGCCAGAGCTGCCGGAGCGGATGTGGCAAATCTGAGTATGGAAGATGTCCAAGGGTTTGCGCAAAAGGTCGGCCATTTTTCCAATGATTTTAAGTCTGATATTGCCAATGCAGCGGACTTGGCAGCCTTGCAAGGTCTTTTAGGTGCCGACGCTACAGATGGCGAATTGGCAGCACGGGATTTGGAAAGAAGTGATTTCAACATGCGCGTCGGACAATCGCGCCTGCGCGAAGGCAAATTCTTCGCCAACATGATGCTCCCTTTGGGAGAAAACCTAGAGTTCTACAGTTTTGGCGGTATTGGGTACAGAGATGGTGAAAGTGGATGCTTCTATCGCTTGCCTGGCCAAAATCGTACGACGACGGCCATTTACCCCAATGGCACGGTACCACGTATCAATTCCAATATCACGGATCAGTCATTTTCCACCGGAATCCGTGGGATGGTTGGCAACTGGAATATTGACCTTAGTAATACCTATGGTCAGAACCAGTTCTTATTCTATATGACCAATACGCATAATGCCACTTTGGGGGCGGGTTCCCCGACAGAATTTAATGCAGGTGGTCACTCGTTTACTCAAAACACAGGAAACTTTGATGTGTCGCAATACTTCGATGACGTAAGTGGGATCAAAGGGGTGAACATCGCATTTGGAGCAGAATATCGTTTCGAAAACTATAAGGTGATTCCTGGTACAGAATTGTCCTATGGAAATTATGATGTCAATGGAGAATTAGTGATGCCAACGACTTCAAATGATCTTTTGACCACCGACTTCTTAGGTCGTGCTAGACCCTCGGGAGCCCAGTGTTTTGCAGGTTTCCTTCCGAGCAATGATGTAGATGCCAATCGTTCTAGTGCTGCAGGCTACTTTGATGCAGAATTTGACTTAACGGATGAATTCTTGTTAAGTGGCGCTTTGCGTTACGAGAACTATTCTGATTTTGGCTCTACCTTCAATTATAAATTAGCTAGTAGATATAAAATAAGTCCAAACTTCAATCTACGAGCAGCTGTAAGTTCAGGCTTCCGTGCACCCTCTTTACACCAAATTCTATTTAGCAGAACTTCAACGATATTTGTGACCGAAAATGGTGTCACCACGGCACAAGAAGTCGGCGTGTTTAATAACAATTCACGCCCAGCTAGATTGTTGGGCATTCCACAACTCAAGGAAGAGACCTCCAATAACTTTAGCTTAGGTTTTACCACTAAGATTCCGAATGCGGGTCTTCGTTTAACCGTGGATGCTTACCAGGTAAATATTGACGATCGGGTAGTACTTACCGGGCAGTTTCAGCCAGGTGATGATGCCGAACTTCAGATCCTTTTTAGTCAAGCTCAAGCTACCCGAGCGGCCTTCTTTGCGAATGCCATCGATACCAGGTCTCGTGGGATTGACATCGTGATCTCGCATAGAAGCCGTGTTGGCAAAGGAATTCTCTCAAATGATTTGGCGGCCACTATTTCCAAAACTGAACAAGTGGGAGATATAAAAGCCTCAGACTTGTTGGAGCGTAAAGGACTTCTTGATACCTACTTTGACGAGACATCAAGAATCTATTTAGAAGAAGCGGTGCCAAGAACAAAAGTGACCCTGAGTCATACCCTCACGGTAGGCGATTTCAGCGCCTATTTACGCAACACCTATTTTGGTGAAACCACGGAAGCGACCAACGCTTGTGGTTTGAATGGCGACCCTTCATTAGACTGTATCAATGCAGGAAAAGTGGTAACGGATTTGAGTTTTGGCTATCAATTTGCGTCTAATTTGAGCTTGAACATCGGTGCAAACAACCTATTTGATATTTATCCTGATGAAACGGATATGGCTTTCAGATCAAGTGGCCGATTTATTTACTCGCGCCGTTCACCACAGTTTAGCTACGGTGGACGTCACCTATTTGCAAGATTAATTTTCTCCCTACAATAGTTGGGAATATTGCTTGAGAAGCTACCTACAGTAGCGATCGTAAAACCTGGGGGTATTCTCGTTTTGTCGGGAATACCTCTTTTGTTTGGATCGGGCTTTTGTGATCCTAAAATTTTATCCTACCTTTGCTAGACACTTGAGAATAGCAACATACTACACAACACCTTTATAATCTCCTATCCAGCCTTTATTCTAAGGCTCGTACTTGATGACCTTCCGCTATATAGGGCACCCATTCAGTAATATTTTTGATTTGAACCTCAAATGACTTTTATGAAGCAGCGCTTTGCTCTATTCATGGCTTTGCTCATTTCTATTGTATTGAAAGGGCAGGTTAATGTCACATTTACTGTCAATGATGCCATAACTAGTACCACTTGCACCGATGGCTTATTGGGCGGTGGTCCGGATATCCTGTGGGCAGTTAATGTGCAAAATGAAGGCTGGTTAAACTACCCGGCCGCAGGGGATTGTTTTACCGCTCTTCCCAATCTTCAATATGAACAATCCTATGATTGTCCCAACGACGTTCCCAATGAACTAGAGGTCTGTTTTAAGGTTTTCGAAAATGATGGTATCGTATTGCCTCCTTTGGCTTGTGAGATCGTGGAAGCTTGCCCAGAGACCATCTGTCAAAATATCTTACTTCCCACCTTCGGGAATATGCGAGCGGATTCCCTGCAAATTGCGGATGGTTTAGAGTCCAGTGGGACCTTATACTATACGGTTAGTGTAGATGGTGTGGATAATGACCGCATCTGCAATGCCGTTCCTTTGGGGACCTTGTCTGGAGTTGAGATTATCGGAGACAAGGATAATATTGGTTTCAATAATATCTGTGGCACCAATACCGGTGACCCCAACCCCGCCTTTGATGGAAGTATTAACAATACATTCAGTAACGATAAAGGAGTTTGGTTCACCTTTAATTCCGGAGATGATCCCAGTGGATTGATTGCCGTAAATGCTGTGGCAGACCCCTTGAATACAGGGGATCCCATGGTCCTTCAAATCGCCATTTATTCTACCACTAACAATACCTGTTCAGGATTTCCCAGATTGCGATCGGTAGCCATTGAACAGAACATGAGTGGCAGCGTACAAACCTTACTAGAGTGTCCCACCGCTAACACCAATTACTATATTCTAGTGGACGGAGATGCGGGGAGCACGGAGACTCTATTTGGACACTTTGGGTTAGAAGTAGAGAATGTTGATGTGCAAGAAGCAGCAAATCGAGTTTGCGATGCCGATGACTTAGGGGCAATTCCTGAAGGAGGGCAAATAAGTACCAGTAATTATTCCAATTTTTGTGCACATCGAATTGGAGATCCAAATGTTAGCGGCTTCACCATTGAAAGATCCGTCTGGTTTAGTTTTGTGGCGCCGTCCTCTGGGCATGTGATCATTGAAGGAATGGGTGATGATACCTATAAGGCACTCGATGTGCAGTTAGCATTGTTTGAGTCGACAGGTTCGGATTGCTCTGGCCCACTGCGAGAAATAGGGAGTCAATACGATGACCAAGATCGAGACGAGACCTTGCAGTTGAGTTGTCTGTTCCCTGGGCAAACCTACTATTTACTGGTCGATGGTGGAATTGACTTTGATGGCATATTCTCGCTGACCTTATCGGATGCTGGAGATATCACGCCTCGGACAATGATTGATACCGTGCTATGTGCGGGTGAAAGCTTGGCGGTTGGGGTCAGCTTATATGCCGAGACCGGAAGTTTTATCGATACAATTAACTTAGAAGGAGCCTGTGATAGCATTGTATTTTCTGAAATCACCGTTTTGCCTCCGCTGGAAGTTGAGGTAGAGCAAACCAAGATTGCATTCGGAGAAGGAGAAGCAAATGGAATTGCAGAATTGACGATCACTGGAGGAACGGGTAACTATAGTATTGCCTGGTGTAACGGAGAAACAACCGCTACGGCCACGGCCTTGGTAGGAGGAGATAATTGTTGTGTGACGGTAAGTGATGATAATGGCTGCGAGATGGAGGTGTGCCTGGATGTTGACTTTACGGATGAAATTATTCCCACGGTGGAATCGGATACCTTAGCTTGCTTTGGAGATGATGATGGAGTCATTCGCTTTTCTGCCATGAATGGGACGGTTCCCTATACCTATAATTGGCAAAAAGTCGATAACAGTCTTAGTGGAGATGGGAGCCTGAATAGTGATGGGGAGGAAGTGAGTCTCACGGGCTTAACAGCGGGTGATTATACCATCCATATTAGTGATGACTTTGATGATACTACCTTTACCGTTACGGTTTTGCAACCAGATCTGGTAGTCATCAATCTGCTAGAACAACAAAATGCTTCCTGTTTTGGCATTTGTGATGGGGTATTAGAAGTTGAAGTCAGTGGAGGCGTTCCGCCGTATCAATTGCAATGGAATACCGGAGCCACCACTAGCCGAATTGAAGGTCTTTGTGCCAATGTTGGCGATAGCTACTTCTTGGCCGTCACAGATGCCAATGGCTGTGGTGGAATCTTTAGCACGGTGATCACGGAGCCCTTGGAGTTTATCGTGGTGGCCCAAGAGCAAAAGGCTGTTTCCTGCTTTGGAGGCTTGGATGGAGAAGCGACCCTTTCCCTACAAAATGGCACTGCAGCATCCATTCTTTGGAGTACCGGCCAAGGAGGGGAGATAGCAGGTGGATTGCCAGCGGGGAACTATAGCGTCACTGTGACCAATACGGAGGGTTGTCAAGGCGAGGGGCTTGTCCAAATTACGCAGCCTTCAGCTCCGGTAGATGTTAGTATAGAAACCTTAAATCCCATCAGTTGTGCAGGGGATCAGGATGGTATTTTGAAAGCTATAGTATCCGGGCCCGGTGAAAGCTTTACCTATACCTGGAGCACCGGTGCTAACCTGGAGACTACAACTGACCTGGGCACCGGTAATTACGAAGTCACTATTCGCAATGAAAAAGGCTGCCAAGCGGAAGCAGCATTCTTCTTGACTGAACCGACTCCCCTGACTGCCACCCTGGGGAAAAAGGACCTGACTTGCCTCGATCCACCCAATGGCGGTGAAATATATGTTGAACAAGTAGGCGGCGGAACACCGGACTACGTTTTTGCGGTGGATGATGGCTTGTTTCAAAGCCCCACCATCTTTCAGCAGTTAGAGGAAGGCGGATATACGGTGACGATTCAGGATTTGGCAGGGTGCGAATTGAAGTTGCCGGTTGAGGTGCTTGGGCCGCCAGTGCTAACGGTAGACCTGGGAGAAGATCAGACGATTTCTTTAGGGGATTCTATTTTGCTCAGCCCCGTTGCCAACAGTGAGACGGTGGAATATGCCTGGAAGGACTTGGACGGGATTTTTGCCGACGGGGACAACATATGGCTAAAACCGACCTTTACGCGCCAGTATACGATTGATGCTTTTGATACGGAGACCTCCTGCACGGCCAGTGACCAGATCATTATACAAGTAGACAAAAGTCGAAAGGTATTTATCCCAAATGTTTTTGATCCAGGATCGGTGCAAGGGAACGAGCGACTACAGATTTATGCCGGTGTCGGAGTGGTAGCCATCAAAAGTTTTCGAGTATTTACCCGAGGAGGAGATCAGGTATTTGAGCGTATAAACTTTCTTCCCAATACCCTTGATGCGGGTTGGGATGGAACCTTCCGCAACCAGCCACTCAATACCGGAGTATACGTATATTTTGCTGAAATCGAGTTTGTCGATGGCCTCACAGAAGTCTTTTCCGGAGATGTCTTGCTGCGGCGATAAGGCCAGTAGATTTAGGAAGGTTTGTAGGTGGCATAGAAGGTGGCTCCTAGAATAATGGACCCTCCCAGGATTTCTGGCAGGGTAGGGGCTTCACCCAGCAGTAGTATGGCTCCCAGAATACCATACACTGGCTCCAAACTGGCAATAATACTAGCGGTTTTGGCTTTTACCGTCTGTAGGCCGTTGATGAAGATGGTGTGAGAGAAGGCGGTGAATAAGAAGCCCAAGAGGATAAGTAGGCCAAGGTCGGAAGCACTTAAAACGGGTTGTAACACAAAGAAGAAAGGCAACAGCAAGAGGCTGGCGACCGTGTCTTGATAGAGGGCGATCAGACTTCCCGGATAGTCCGCCACATATTTGCGGTTTAAAATAGAAAGAATAGCAAAAGTAGCTCCAGATACAATTCCCCAAAGCGCTCCTTGGGTCATTTCATTTCCCAGTTCAAAACTAGGGATAACCAAGATCACCCCCAGAAAGGTGATAATGGCTAGGATGAAATCCTGAAGTAATAATTTTTCTTTAAAGAAATAGGGTTCTAAAAAGGCAGTGAAGATGGGGAAGGTAGAATAAGTCAATAGCCCAATTGCTACGCTAGAAATTTTGATAGAATGAAAGAAGGTGAGCCAGTGGACCGCGAGAATGAGGCCGAAGAGGGCAAACCAAAGGTAATCCTTCTGCTGCTTCAAACGAATAGATTGTCGCCGATACCCATATAGGATAAAGAGTGCTATCGCTCCAAAAAAAACTCTACCCAAGACAATGATCAAAGCGGGTTGATCGACTAGCTTTCCAAATAAGCCCGCTAATCCAAAAAGGAAGACGGCAATGTGAATCTGTACGAGGTCCTTACGTTTGGCCAAAG
>JAHQWA010000270.1 GCA_019634045.1 Saprospiraceae bacterium | reverse complement strand
ACTCACTCAGATGTCCACTGGACATCTGCCACTAGGTGGATCGTTCGCTCATATTAAAAAGCCTCGCCGTACCTTCTAGGTATGCCTGCGCCTACCTGCCGGTAGGCAGGTTTTTTGTCTCGCTCAGCACAAAATTTCCTCGCACTCGCCTGTCTGGCCGCCGGACAGGCGCAATCATAAAAGTTTAAACATGAACTCTAAGTTTGAGATACACTCAAATGTCATTCTGCATGAAAAATAACAGCATGAGAAATACCCTGCTTCTAGTTCTGTCGTTGCAGCTCCTTTTGGGTTGTACGAACGATCAAACACATGCTCATCATGATCACCATCATCATGATCATGAGGTCATGCCGATGCTTGATACTGAGCTGAAATTATGGTACGAGCAAGCGGCCGAAGATTGGATGCAGCAGGCCTTGCCGATCGGTAATGGTTTTTTAGCAGCCATGTTTTTCGGAGGTGTTGCGGAAGAGCGAATTCAGTTTAATGAAGAGACCTTGTGGAGTGGTGGGCGAGGGGAGTGGGAAGATTACAATGGCGGCAATCGACCTGGAGCCTACCAATACTTGCCCAAAGTTAGAAGCCTGTTGCAAGCAGGGAAGTACGAAGAAGCTCATGCTTTAGCCAATAAGGAACTAACAGGTGTGATTAAGGAAAATAAGGGTAATGGACAATGGGTAGGCTTTGGTGCCTACCAATCCTTTGGAGATTTGTACATACGACCATCACATACTGATTCTATCATCAATTATAAAAGAGTATTAAATATCAGCAAAGGTTTGGGGGCGGTGAGTTATGAATCAGGGGATGTGAAGCATCAACGAACCTATTTTGCTTCCTATCCTAAACGAATCCTTGTTTTTCAATTTGAAAATGACGCCCCCGATGGTAGTGCCTATGAGGTAGAACTAAAATCGCTACATCAACAAAAAAACATACGGTTGAAAGGCGATGAGTTAATCATGAAGGGACAGCTAGAAAATAATGGTATGGCTTTCGAAAGCCGTATGAAGATCGATGCGCAGGGGGCGGAGATTTCTTTTGCCAATGGATTGCTGAAAGTAGGCCCTACGCAAAAACTCAATCTCTTTCTGACGGCAGCGACTGACTACTTGAACGAATATCCCCATTACACTGGTAGAGACTTCGAACAGCTGAATGTGCAGACCCTGGCGAATTTGGATTCCGCTACCTATGAGGAAATCCTAACTGAGCATTTGCAAGACTATCAGGAACTATTCGATCGAGTTCAATTAGATTTAGGGCCTTCACCATCCAGTGAGCAACCCACTGATCAAAGATTGCGAGCCTATCAGGAAAATGGAGAAGATCCTGCCTTAGAAGTGCTGTATTTTCAGTATGGGCGCTATCTACTAATTAGTAGCTCGCGCCCGGGGACCCTGCCCGCCAATCTACAGGGCAAGTGGAACCATGTCAATAACCCGCCTTGGGCTTGCGACTATCACGCCAATATCAATATCCAAATGATCTATTGGCCAGCCGAGGTGACAAATCTAGGGGAGGTACATGAACCCCTTATTGAATACATTGACAAACTCCGAGCACCAGGCCGCCAAACTGCCCAAGACTTCTTTAATGCCCGAGGTTGGATCGTTAATACCATGAATAATACATTCGGCTTTACAGCCCCGGGTTGGGATTTTCCTTGGGGATTCTTTCCCGCCGGTGCCGCTTGGTATGGGCAACACGTTTGGCAGCATTATGACTACAATCCAGACCGGGACTATCTAGAAAATACAGCTTATCCCATTCTCAAAGAAGCCAGTTTGTTTTGGTTGGACTACTTGACCGAAGATGAAGAAGGCTATCTCGTTTCTTCTCCTTCCTATTCGCCAGAGCATGGTGGGATTTCCACCGGCGCCTATATGGATATAGAGATTGTTTGGAGTTTATTTTCCAATACGATTCACGCCCTTGATATTTTGGGCATCGAACCGGACTTTAAAGAGGAACTAATTCGCGCCAAAGAAAAACTCCTGCCTTTACGGGTCGGTCGTTGGGGGCAATTGCAGGAGTGGAAAGAAGACCTGGACGATCCCGAAAACAAGCACCGACATTTATCCCATCTTTTTGCTTTGTACCCCGGCAAACAAATTAGCATCTTGGAGACGCCGGCCTTAGCTGAAGCAGCAAAAACCGCTCTGGTCGCCAGAGGTAATGAAGGAACGGGCTGGTCCATTGGCTGGAAGATCAACTTCTGGGCCCGCTTGCACGATGGAGCAAATGCTTATGCGATGCTGCGCAGAGCTTTGAAATTGACGGGAGACAAGCGTTTCAATATGTCAGATGGTGGCGGCGTTTACCTCAACCTTCTCTCTACCCATCCGCCCTTTCAGCTGGATGGTAACATGGGCGTTACGGCTGGGGTTGCCGAAATGTTGTTACAATCGCATGCCGGAGTAATCCATTTGCTTCCTGCCTTGCCAGAGCACTGGCCCAATGGAGGTGTCAAAGGACTGAAAGCACGTGGCGGCCTTGAGGTAGATATGAACTGGGCTGACGGTCAGCTGGTCCAAGTCAAGGTAAGAAATAGCACCCCCGGTAGTTACAGATTGAAGTATAAGGGGGCCGAAACCACCTTCAGTACCTTATCGGGAGGACAGGAGATGAATTGGGATGGACAGCCTCGCTAGTCAACTTCACTCTATTCTGTTCGAGTGATTAGGTATTCACCCGTATTCAACTCAAATTGACCGCTTTGTAGTCCTGCTATATCCGTTAATTCGGCATTTTCGCCTTTCTGCTTAACCACTAATTTTTGTGAGTTGACTACTGGTAGACTTACCCGGGCGCTACTTCCCGGAGGAATACTCAGTTCGTATTGATAGGTATTCTCCGCTGTTTGCTTCCAATTCGATACGATCGGTCCAAGCGGAGATTGATAGACGCAGTTAACATATGTTAATCCTGTTGGAGTAGAAGGTGCTAAGACAAATTCCTCAAATCCAGGCTTTTCAGGGATCGGCCGAATACCGCCCAACCAGCGGTAATACCACTCTGTGACCGTAGCAAACATGGGATGGCAATTGGAATAGATGTTGTCACTTTCTTTCCAGGTTTCCCAAATTGTAGTGGCACCACGGTTGATCATATGTCCCCAGCCAGGATATTCGGTACTGTTTACAATATGGAAGACCTCATCGGGAGAGGATGTGCTTGAAAGGGCTTCCAGGGCGTATTTGGTGCCAAAAATGCCTGTGTTGAAATGCCCAGCTGGGCCATTTCCTATGGCTAGTCGAAGGGAGTCTTTAGCGGCTGGGATTTCATCGGCAGGTACGATATCGTGGTAGAGCAAAGTAGCGAAGAGCGTCTGGCGGTTGATGGGCCCTGCTACGGGTTCATCCCAGAATCTTGCCCGTACGATCTGCTTCAAGTCTTTGGCCAACTGAGTATATTGCTTTTCCGCTTCCTCATCACCCATTACTTGGGCAAAGGTGGTCATGATTCTGGCGCACTGCAGGTAATGACTAGTACCGGTCAACTCTACGGGGACGGGTGCTAGCGATTCGTGATCACTGAGCCCCTGTTCTACCAATCCATCTGGGTGGAGGCGGGCAGCTTTGGCCATCCATTGCTTATCCAGTTCATATAGTTCTTCGATGATCTCGGTATCCTTGTAATAGAGGTAGAGATAATATTGGGTGGTCAAAAAGGCAGATTCCCAACTAATCCCACAATATTGGATACCCACAAAAGGGGCCGTATCAATGAAGGTAGAATCTCGCATCGCATCTACCCAATCGTAGATCGTTTTCCGATAGAAATCCTGCATGTCGAAGTTGTAGATGAAGGATTCGCTAGTGGCATTGATATCACCCCCATATCCAAACTTTTCTCTGGCGGGACAATCCGACTGCACGCTGACCAGATTGGCCAAAAAGGTTCTTTCGGTGGCTTCTTGAATGGAGTTCAGCAGTTCAGAGGAGCTGGAGAAGTGATTGGGTGCTGCGACATTGGTATGCAGAAAGAGTCCCTTGATATCGGATAGCGCTGGTTTCTGGGCTAAGCCGACAATCTCCATGTACCGATAGGTGAGGTAGGTGAAATCGGGTTGGAACCAAGCGCTTTGCTGCTCCCCGACTATATAGGTAGCACCTTGCGAGGCTACGTCTGGGGCGCCTGGGCCGCCAACCCCTGGGCGTTTTATTTGGCCGATCACGGCCGTCATGGGGTTTAAGGAACCGTCCTCATATATCCGCTCTCCGACTCGGAACGCAATGGTGTCGCCCGAATTGCCAGACAGTTTTATTTTGAAGGTACCCGTGAAGTTGACGCCCATATCTACTAGCCAAGTACCTGCTTGGGGGGAATATATTTCGACAGGGGAAATTTCTTGGGTGATCTGGACTGGTGGGAAAAAAGCCTTCTGTAGTTTTCCACCGGGACCTTCGGTTACCTGAGCAGGTTCCCAAGATTGCGCCTCAAAGCCTGGCCTGTCCCAATCCTTGATCATTTTGCGCGCATCATAGGTCACTCCTAGGTATACACTATTTTTGACTAATGGGCCGTAGGCATAGGACCAGCTTTGATCAGAAACTATTTCTTCCGATTGACCATTGGTGTATTGAACTACCAATTTGGCAATAAATCTAGGTTTACCCACTTTGGTTAAATCGGTTCTTAAATTGCGCCGCCCCCATTTTCGGAGTGGTAGCGGGTTATAAAAGCCATTTCCCAATGCTACGCCCAAGCAATTTTCACCTTCTTGGATCAGCTTCGTGACATCGTAGTCTGCATAGTAGATCCGCTTGCTGAAATCGGTCCAGGCTGGATCAAGCACATTGTGTTCTATGGCAGCACCATTGATCGAGGCCTTATAGTACCCTGCCGCAGTAATCAATAAGCGAGCCTGCTCAATCTCCCCTTTAGCGCTAAACGGCTTTCGGAAGAGCGGGGCAGGATGGTCTAGATAAAAAAGAGAATCACTAGATGGCAATGGACGTTTATCTTGGATCCATTGGGCCTTATCCCCCAAGCTCAACTCCGGTACTTCTTGTTGAGGTTCATTAGAGCAAGCCATTAGAAAAAGGCAGAATAAGGATAGATAGGTGTACTTCATGATAGCGGGTTCAGGCGTTTGCTTCGATTCGAATGGTTTCTACTTCTTCAATGGTTTTTGGCTTGGGCTTGCCCAAAAGTTGAGCTCCACCATCAGTCATGACAAAATCTTCTTCATTTCTGATCCCTCCAAAGTTTCGATAGCTGTTGACCTTATCCCAATGGATAAATTCATTGAATTTGTTTTGCGAACGCCATAAGTCTATCAATTCGGGGATGAAATAGATACCAGGTTCGATGGTAAAAACATGCCCAACTTCTAATGGCTTTGCCAGTCGCAAGGACTTTAGCCCGAATTGGGTGCTTTTGGGTTTACCTTCATATCCAATCCAAACTTCTCCCAGGTCTTCCATATCATGCACATCTAAGCCCATCATATGTCCGGTTCCACAAGGAAAGAACAGTGCATGCGCACCGGCTGCTACCGCATCTTCTGTGTTTCCTTTGGTAAATCCCATTGTCTTTAGTCCATCGAAAATCGTCCTACAAGCAGCCAAGTGGGCATTTTTAAAAGGAATACCCAAGCCAAGGGCGTCAATGGCGGCTTGATGAGAATCTAAGGTCAATTGGTATATCTCTTTTTGTACAGCCGTAAACTTTGGGCTGACAGGGAAAGTGCTGGAAAGATCGCCTGCATAGCCCATTGGGGTTTCAAAACCTGCATCCACTAGAAATAAATCTCCCGTTTGAATGGTATTCCGATGAGAGTGATTGTGCAAGGTTTGCCCATCTATGGTAGCAATGATGGTGAATGAGATATTTCCTCCGGCGGCTAGTGCCACCCGATGTACCTCTGCCGTTACTTGTGCTTCGGTCATTCCGGGTTTAGCACACTTCATGGCAGCAATATGCATGTCCACCGAAACATCCACGGCCCTTTCCAAGTCCGCAATTTCTTCCTGAGATTTGTATTCTCGCTGGCTGATCACCGCCTTTACAAGATCTAGTGAGAATTGGGTGGCGACCTCCTGTGGGGCTATCCCGATCCATTCCTGTAGCTTGACCTTATTCTCCGCACGGTATAAGGGTAAAAAATGGATGGGCTGATGGGAGGATTTGGCTCGGCCGAGAATAGCAGTGAGTTGGAACATAGGGCTTACCTGCTCAACGCCAGCTTGTGCGGCCTGTTCCCGGATGGTTGGCTGAGGCCCTCTCCAGACATAATCTTCGACGGTGTATTCGTCGCCAAAAACGACTTCCCGGTCTTCATCAATATCTATGATGCCGATTAGGCCTGGACGCGAAATACCAAAATAATACAAGAAGGTACTGTCTTGACGAAAGCGATAGGCGTTGTCGGTATAATTCATCGGTGATTCCTCATTGCCAAATAGGAGGATCAAGCCTTTTCCTACCTTTCGTTTCAGGATTGCTCTTCTTTCTATGTAGGTTTGTTTTTGAAACATATTAGCTAGTCTTGCAGGTATGAAATTTATCTAGGAAGATAGCGTTTTATTGAGAAGTCAGAAGTCAGATGTCAGAAGTCAGAAGTCAGAAGCCTTTGATCTCTACTCTCTCCGAATAATAAGCGCTAGACCACCATCAGCTGGGAGTTTTCTGGAAAATATCGTTTCTCGCTGTACCATTATCTTTTCCGATTGGATTTGATTCTTTTCTAGATCTGCTTCATCCTGAAAATAAATGGTCGCTTCATAGGATTTATCCTCCTCCAGGAAATCTAGCGAAATATGTACTTCTCTTGAGGTATTGGCCGTGAGTGCTCCGATGAACCAAGCCCCCTGACTTTTTCTGGCAATGGTGGCATACTCCCCAATTCTTCCCTCTAATACCCTGGTGTCTTCCCAGATGACTGGCAGTTGGTCATAGAAATCGAGATTTTCATCGGCTTGGATAATGCCTTGTGCAGCCCCCGCGCCACCTTTTTTGTGCGGAGAAGCTTCCGGACGATCATACCAATATAAAAATTGCCAGGGGCTGTATAGCAAGATGGCTTTGGCCATTTGTGCGGTTCTTCCGCCCATTTTATCAGATACTCGGGAGGCTAAGTAGCAGTTGGTATTGTCTCCGGCTCCGGCGATCATGCGCGTAAAGGCAGTGATCAGGGTATGTTCCGTAGAAGGGCTCTCCTCGTCTCCTCGGATTCCTTCTTGCGTCATCAAGTTGGGATAGGTGCGGGAATAGCCGGTGGGGCGATAATCATCATGGACATCGACCATCAATTGGTGATCGGCGGCTTTCCGTATAGCTTCGTGCAGCCAGGCGGTCCATTCTTGCGGACCTGTGCGGACAAAGCCATATTTCACGCCTTTGATACCCCAGGATTTGTACAAGGGTAAGACCTCATCCAGTTGCTGTTCCAAGGCTCTCCGGTTTACATACAAGAGAATACCAATTCCTTTCTTGTTGGCATAGTCAATAATATAGGGCAAATCAAGTGGCCCAGGAGACCTTTTGGGATCCACGGTGACGCTTGTGGCGTCCGAGGCATCATCATATTCATTTCCGTACCAACCTGCATCAAATTCTACGTACTGTAAGTTGTGTTTTACCGCAAAATCGATGCAAGCTAGGCCACCCTGTGTGGTTAAGGTCACTTCCCGAATCACTTTGCCGGGTTTGATCCAGGAGGTTTCTCCAATCTGATTGCGTTCATTTAGATTGAGAATGAAATAGTTGTTTTCCAATAACTTGCCCGGACTATTCGCTACCATTATATAGCGCCAAGGGCTCTGGTGCTTGGCCTGACTTAAGTCAACGGCCCCTTCCAACTCTACTTGAAGTGCAGCCTCTTCTTGTGGATGGGCGATCAATTTCATCCGCGCAAAATCCACTAAGGCCGCTTCTCCGATGGCTAAATATGAACTATCACTTTGCTGCATGACCAGCGGCCGTTCTGCGACAGACTCCATCGAGCTGATCGGCATTTTTTGGTAAGGTCCTTGCGATCTTTCGGTTACCCAAACTTGATGATCCTGAGCAAAGTGAAAGGAGGTAAGCTCTTTGTCTAAGGGAGCCGTAATGGTGGAATCAAAGTGGTACCGGAAAGCCACGCCTTCATCATACAGCCTGCAAACAAGTTGGATCGAGGAAGGGGAGGAAGCATTATCTCTTAAGTTTAGCGATAGCTCCCGATAGTTGTCTCTAATGGTGCTCTTCTCCCCATGAACGGGCACCCATTGCTCATCTTTCGTGCCGGTTCTACTTTCTTCTATGTCATAAGCTAGACCCAGGGTATCTTGGCCAAAAATAAATTTCCCCAGCTCAGCCTGTACTAGCACCTTACTCGATCTGGTCAATTCCAGTAGTAAGCCTTTTTTATGTTGGTAAATCCTAGCTTCTAGATTGGCCGAAGGACTTTTGAATCTCACCTCATCGCTTGTACACGAATAGGAGAAAAGCAGTAAAGAAAATATCACAATGGATAATGTAGAGCTTCGGTTTTTCTGCATGAACCTGTTTTGTTTATAATGCTACAGTCGAAATATAATAGTTCGTACTTTCTTTAGAAAGGAACAGAGTTACGGCCAGACAGAGGAAGAAAATAATTTCATGTTTTTTCATCAGCTAGCTGGTTCCGCATTTCTCAATATTCCCGTAGGCTACTACTGGAGCAGACCTTCGTGAGCAATTCTACTTTCCCTTTTCCTCAAATCACCTCTTCATATACGCCTCATCAAAATTCATCACAGTATTAGCTACAATGGCCAGAGCGGCTGTCTTCGCCTTGTCCAAACTTTCATCAAAGGGATATTCTCCAATGGCCAATAGGTCATCGGCAGCTGTGGGTTGGGCTTGATATTTGGTGATAGCCAACTGATACTGTTGGGTCATCAGCTTCATTTCTTTGGCCGTAGGTTTGCGACCACATAACAATCTAAAGGCATATTGCAGTTGGGCATCTATTGCTTGGCCTCCTTCCTTTTGCATACGTTCGGCCAAGACTCGAGCTGCCTCTACAAATTGTGGATCATTGAGTAAGACCAAGGCCTGCAAGGGCGTATTGGTTTTTTCTCGTTTAACGGTACAGATTGACCGATCCGGTGCATCAAAGGCCATCATAGCTGGATGTGGGGAGGTACGTCGAATGAAGGTGTACATGCTTCTTCGATAAAGCCCATCGCCAGAATCAGGGATATAGTTATTCAAGTAACCGGAGAACTCATTCTTATCTTTCCAAAGCCCTTTGGGCTGGTAGGGCTTTACACTTTCACCTCCAATGGTTCTGCTCAATAGCCCACTGGCAGCCAAAGCATTGTCGCGGATCATCTCCGCTGGTAGCCGATAGCTGCTTCCTCGGGCGAGGTAAATGTTTTTTGGGTCTTTGGCTAGATGTTCAGGGGAGGCTACGGCAGATTGTTTGTAGGTCGCAGAGGTTACCATCTTCTTTAACAAGAATTGGACATCCCATCCATTTTTACGAAATGCGACGGCCAACCAATCCAATAGTTCCGGATGTGTAGGCAAAGCTCCCTGCGTCCCAAAGTCATGCGGCGTATTCACGATCCCTCTTCCAAAGAGCATCTGCCAATAGCGGTTTACGGCTACTCTGGCCGTTAGCGGATGCTCATCGCTGAATAGCCATTGGGCCAGGCCTAATCGATTGTTAGGCCATTCATCAGAAAAGGGAGGGAGGGCTGTAGGTGTGGTTGGATAGACGACTTCTCCTAGATCTGTATACAAACCGCGATTCAAAACCCTTGTCGTCCTAGGGGGCGACATTTCTTCCATCACCATGACTTCATGTACGGGGTCAATTAGATCGAACCTTTTGGCGCGAAGTGCTCCAAGTTGCTGGGTGAGTTGCTGAAATTCGGGATCGATCCGATGGAAATAGTGGTTCGGAAGTGCTTGCTCGCTAAGCGCCAAGGCGAGTTGAGGGGCCTGGATTTCCTTTCGATAGATGGCTCCCACTTCCAGTTCTGTCAAATGTCGGTGAAAGACTTTTACTTCGTCGATACCTCCTACGAAGACGCCATTATCAGTATCGGTAAATAAATAGTTATGGGCAATGCCCATCTTTACTCTTCGCTTATGATCGGGACGGTAACCCCTTGTTCTGACGGGAAGGATGCTTTTGTACAGTCGATCTTGATGTATGCTAGTTTCCAATTCTTCTCCATTGTAAAAGAGCTTGATCCCTTTGGCTTTTGCCGAACCATCATAGGTGAAAAATAGACTGGTCCACTTTTCCAATGGCACTTCTTGATTGGTCGTGAGGTGTAAGTAATTATGCGAAAGAGAATGCACAATCTTCATCGCGGGTCGATTCAAACTATCGAGGTAGAACACCCATCCGCGCCAACCTGTATTTTTATCTCCAATATTGCCCATAATGGTTTGAAAGGTGCCTTGCCCCTCCAGTTTTATCCATGCCCCGGCCGAGAAGGATTCATCAAGGTCAAAGTTCTTGACACCGCCTAAATGTATCTGCTCATTGTCTCTATCGATCCGAATGGCTTTCCCAAATTTACCCTCCACCAATTCGGCCTCATTGGTTACTACGGTCGTTGGGTCATTATCCAAGATTTGCTGGCGCCGGCCGCGTTGATCCGTCGTGCTGGAAATGGATTCTAATGGGAAAAACCGGTCGGCTTGAGGTGCTTCAATAGTTGTCGGTTCAATCGCCTTGATAAAGGCTTTGATCTCGTCCACTTTGGCTTGCTTTGCCTCTACTTGCTCAGCGATGGCTTCAAGTTCCCCACCAAGACTATCGATTTTTCTTTCTGTTTCCGGATCAGGCAGTAGGAGTAAGGGGCCAAAGTTCTTATCATTACCAATCATGCCCAATTCAGGCACATTATTGAAAAAAGCAGTCATCTGGTAATACTCCTTTTGGGAGATAGGATCAAATTTGTGATCGTGACAGGTGGCACACTCCATGGTCAACCCCATAAAAGCCGTAGCGGTGGTATTGGTTCGATCAGCTACATAATTCAACCGGAACTCTTCGCTAACAATACCGGATTCTGAATTGGTAGTATGATTGCGATGAAAGGCGGTGGCTAGTTTCTGTTCTCGACTTGCGTCGGGGAGCAGGTCTCCCGCGAGCTGCCAAGTGACGAAGGTATCGTAGGGCAGGTTTTCCTTGAATGCACGAATGACCCAATCTCGCCATGGCCAGTTTTCGCGGAGACCATCGGCATGTAAGCCATGGGAATCTGCATATCTAGCTACGTCTAGCCACTCCATGGCCATGCGTTCGGCGTAAGCATCGCTACCTAGCAATCGATCAACCAATTTTTCGTAAGCATTGGGTGAGTCATCTGCTAAAAAGGCATCTAATTCTGCGATGGTAGGCGGCAAGCCGGTCAAATCCATGGTGACTCGCCTGATCAGTCGTTCTTTATCTGCAACTGGGGATGGCTGTAGGCCGATCTCCTTCACCTTGGCCAGGATGAAACAATCAATTTCATTCCTATCCGTACGGTCTTTTAAGCTGGCATCAAGCTCCGGTATCGATGGCTCAGCAGGGGGGATAAAGGCCCAGTGTTTTTTCCACTTAGCACCCTGCTCAATCCATTTGGCAATGAGCGCTTTTTCAGCAGCTGAAAGACTGAGGTGGGCATCAGGTGGCGGCATTTGAAATTCTGGATCAGCAGATACTATGCGTTGCCAGGCGATGCTCTTCCTTAAGTTTCCCTTTGCAAAAGCTCGCCCTCTGGATTCGGGTAAGGGGGCGAAAGCAGCCTCCTCTTGATCTAAACGCAAACCCGCCTCCCTAGATCCTTCATCCGGACCATGACAACTATAACATCGGTCGCTCAACAAGGGACGAATGTGGAAATTGAAATCGACCTTTGCGGGTAGTTCCTGGTAGGCAGCTTCTACCTCAGGGGGTAGTGCTTTTTGACAATTGTGCAGTAGAATGGACACCAGCAGGAGTGCGCCTAATTTCCAAATGCTTGCTTTCATCGCTCTAGGAATATTTAAGTGCTATGCGTGAAAAATAAACGAATCATCAGCGTAACTGATATCCGAAGTCTTCCAGAGCTAGTCATCCGAAGTTTCTTTAGGCGGGACAAAGATAAACTTCGGATGACTAAGCCTTAGGGAACTTCGGATGTCGCGCGCTGGCTTTTTGTCAAAATACTTAGTGAACTGTACACACCAAGTATGAAACCTCACGCCAAGATATCTTTCACAACCTTTCCATGCACATCCGTCAGCCGATAACGCCGTCCTTGAAATTTATAGGTAAAGCGCTCGTGATCGATGCCGAGAAGATGCATTAGGGTAGCTTGGAAATCATGCACATGAACCGGGTTTTCTATAATGTTGTAACTGAAGTCATCCGTTCTGCCGTAACGCATCCCTTTTTTGATACCAGCTCCTGCCATCCAAAGGCTAAAGCATTTCGGGTGATGATCTCGTCCGTAGTTGGTATTGGTTAGGGTGCCCTGGGAATAATTGGTTCGACCGAATTCTCCTCCCCAGATGACCAGGGTATCATCTAGCAACCCACGTTGCTTCAAATCGATAATCAGCGCCGCGGAAGCTTGATCCGTCTGTTTGCACAACCTTGGAAGTTGAGCAGGTAAATTGTTATGATGATCCCAACCTCGGTGATACAACTGGATAAACTTCACTCCTTTCTCAATGAGGCGCCTGGCTAGCAAGCAATTGGCTGCGTATGTGCCAGGATCTCTGGAGTCCTCCCCGTAGAGATCATAGATGTAATCTGGCTCTCCAGAAATGTCACTAATCTCGGGTACGGAGCTCTGCATGCGAAAAGCCATTTCATATTGCGCGATCCTTGCTTCTATTTCGGGATCATTAAAGGCCTCAAATTGTTCTTCTTGCATTTGCCGTAATAAGGCCAATTGAGTTTTCCGGTCGTCCTTCGAAATGCCTGCGGGATTAGTTAAGTACAGCACCGGGTCTTTTCCAGAAAGGAAGCGAACGCCCTGATGTTTAGCGGGCAGGAATCCATTCCCCCAAAGGCGAGAATAGAGTGGCTGTCCGCCTCCATTCTTCGTGATCAAAACAATAAATCCGGGTAGGTTTTCATTTTCACTCCCCAGGCCATAATTGATCCAGGAACCGATCGAAGGACGGCCTGGGAACTGCGAACCCGTTTGCATAAAAGTAGCAGCGGGATCATGATTGATCGCCTCGGTGTGCATAGAATGAATGAAGCATAATTCATCTACGATTTTCGATTGATAGGGTAATAATTCACTCATCCAGGCGCCAGATTGCCCGTGCTGCTTGAATTCGAACAAAGAACCTGCTAGGGGAAAGGAAGTTTGTCCTGCCGTCATACCCGTGAGCCGTTGTCCGAGCCTGATTGAATCAGGCAATTCTTCACCATACATATCATTGAGCAGCGGCTTTGGATCAAATAAGTCCATCTGCGATGGCGCGCCACTCTGAAATAGGTAGATGACTCTTTTGGCTTTGGCAGCAAAGTGGGGTAGGCTGGGGAGTCCGATTGAGGCCGGCGTGCTTGTCCTGGCCATCAAGCCTGTGGGATTAAGCAAGGAGGCCAAGCCTAGGGCCCCAAAGCCCATGGCGGATTTGGCTAGGAATGCTCTTCGACTCTGGATGGGGAGGTAGTTGTTACAGGAATCCATATCAGAAATTTATCAGCTTCTTACCAGTATTGTGAAATTCAGCTTCAAGATCTCATTGTAATTTATCATTGTTTCTCTTTCTGTATCGCAAGAGCGCATAGGTTAACTCGTTTAAGGAGCGCTTCGGCCACTTTGGATAAACTCAGTTAACTTGGCCTTTAACTGTGCTACTTTTTCGGGATGTTTGCTGTAGAGGTTGGTCGTCTCACCTGGATCAGTTTCCAGGTCATATAGTTGTCCGGGCGCATCCGGATCCGTGTCCTCCAATTTGTAGGGACTCATGCCCCATTCTCCGGGCCGATCGTAATTATTGCCGCCGGATCCTTGGTGATCCAGGTATTTCCAATGACCATCACGGATTGACATAGCCAATGAAATGGTCTGTTGCAATACATACCGTCGAATGGGCTTATCGCCTTGTTTACCTAGCAATACAGGTAAGAAGTTATAACTATCTTCGGCCGCTTCAGGAGGAAGATTGGTGCCAATAATCTCTGCACAAGTGGCCATCACATCAGTGAGGCTGATCAGTTGATGACTGGTCGTATTGGCTGCAATTTTCCCAGGCCAACGGACGATAAAGGGCGTGCGATGTCCTCCTTCCCATTGATCGCGTTTTACGCCCCGCCATGGCCTGGCTCCATCGTGTTGATAGGTCTTCCGCATATCCAGCACAGTAGGGACTTCCGGGCCATTGTCGCTGGCAAACATCACCAGCGTGTTTTCGGCTATGCCAAGATCTTCTAGTGTTTGTAGCAATTCCCCCACGATGTAGTCCATTTCAAAAATAAAGTCACCATGTGGCCCCGAACCGGTTTTGCCTTTAAAGCGATCGGCGGGAAAAGATGGAAGGTGAACGGCCTGCATGGAATGGTATAGAAAGAAGGGCTTGTCCGGGCTATTTTGAACATGTTGCTCTAGGAAGGCTTTACTTTTTTCCAGAAAAACCAGATCTACCTCTTCATGATCGAAGTTGTCGGCTACCATTCCTCGTCTACAATCGTTGGCATAGGGGTGTTTGGGCAACTTACTTTTGTCTAACAGTTGCGTGGCAGGAACAGGGATTCGGTCGCCCTCTACAAAGGCATACAGCCAATCTGTGGTGGGGCAAGAAACGGTGCCATAAAATTGGTCAAACCCACGATGAATCGGCCCGTCAGGAATCGGCTGCGTATAGTCAATTTGCTGAACGCCTTTCACGCCTCGGTTTGTAATGGTATCCCCTTGCTCGTTGAAGAAAGTCATACCTATGTGCCATTTGCCCATACAGGCGGTGGCATAACCCTTTTCTCGCAGCATTTGTGGCAGTGTTAAGCGGTCCGCTGCAATCAAGCTAGGCCCCTGTGCTCCTACAAATACACTACGCATGCCGGTGCGGAAAGCCATGCGTCCGGTGAGTACGCTATAGCGAGTAGGGGTACAGACGGTGGATGGACTGTGCGCATCCGTGAACCGCATGCCCTCCTTGGCGAGTTGGTCTAGGTGGGGGGTTGGAATTTTTGACTCCGGATTGTAGCAGGCTACATCTCCATAGCCAAGGTCATCCGCCAGAATGAAGAGGATATTGGGTGCAGAGGATACTTCAGGTGCTTGGTCAGCGCAAGAAATCAAAGCCCAACAGGCAATGAACAGGAAGGAGATTCCATATAAAATTGTTCTTATCATGGTTTTCGTTCTTGCTTGATGTCGATAAACAACTGATCGAATGGCTTGTGACTATACTATGTTCCGATCAATCCAACTCAAAGCTAAATTCATTAAAAACTTCTCTACTCCAGGCTAAGTGCCATGTACTAGGAGAGAGGGCGAAGAAGGGCGAAAAGGTGCGTACTTTTACTGTTTTTCCATCGGGTAAAAATTCTAGAATACGCAACCATCCGTCTCCGCCATTTCCGTGCCAGCCTCCTCCCATAGCCTGTGCATTAAAGGCCATTTGATTCACTTTTTTACCGCTGGCATTCTCATCGGTACGGAATCCGACATGGGCTTTAAAGTCATTGGCTCCCCCAACATGCCCGGAAAAAACCATCTGAATGTTTTGGGAGGGCTGTACTAATTTTTCCCAGATGGCTTTTCCGTAATTACCATCGGTAATCGGGTAGTTTTCTTTTGCTATATGTTCATGCGCGGCATTGAGGTAAGAGTGCGTTAATAAAACCACGGTATGATCTTTGAAGGCGGCTTGGTCGGCGACTTCCTTTGCCCAAGCGATCATCGTATCCCTCGGCGCGAATTCTAGGTTTACGAAGAGAAACTTCCGCTGATGCGGGGAGATAAACTCAAAGGCGGCATTTTCAAGTGTTGGGCGGTTTTCAAAGTTCTTACCTACGGCTTTCAATAACTTTTCGCTGGCCCAATTTCTATCAGCTGGGAAATATTGATTGTAGT
>JAHQWA010000269.1 GCA_019634045.1 Saprospiraceae bacterium | reverse complement strand
ATACAGGACAGGAAGATGGCAATACCTGAAGCTACCATGAATATGTTCCCCAAAGTTTGTTCCCCCCGGTACAGCCGTTCTGTATTCTCATCTAAGAAGGAAGCTTGAAAAGTAGCTCCTGGGTTGATCTTTTTCCACGTATTTTCCAAGAGCGCCAATCTTTCGCCGAGGTCACCGCCCTCTACCCGCACAAAAAAGTAGTTGTAGCCAAAGTCGCTATTCTTCCCCAAACTCATGGTCATCGGAGCTATGGCCTGATGAAGCGACTTAAAATGAAAATCTTGGACCACTCCAATTATTTCCATCCCTTCCGGCGTAACATCCACCACTTTCCCCACATAGGGTCCTTCGCCCAATTGCTTGGCAAAGGTTTCGTTGATGACAATGGCCTTGACGGAATCTGTCGGATGCTCTTTAGAGAAAGATCGGCCTTCCAATAAGGGAATCTCAAGCGTTTCGAAGTAGTCGTAATCAACCGGATTCCAATGCGTCTCCATCATTTTCCCTTCTTGCGCAAACCCCATCTTGGAAGTCATAGCTGAATTATCCTTACCCATCCCGATATTGTTATAGGCAGCTGTTATACTGAGAATAGTAGGCTCGGCTGACAATTCATTGCGGAATCGGTCAATCAATTGCTGACCATCGATATCACCACTAATCGGTACACTAATCACTTCTTCACGATTAAAACCTAAGGGTGAATCTTTTAGGAATTTAATCTGCTGCCCGATAATTAAAGTACAGCTAATCAACAGTACAGAGAATGAAAACTGGAACAAAATCAACACATTGCGTAGGCGCCCAGAGCGCTGCATCTTAGTAGAGCCCTTCAGGACTTCGGCGGCTTGGAAGCGGGACAATGCCCAAGACGGATAGAGTCCTCCAATCGTGATCGATAGCAGGAGAACCAAGGCCAAGCCGATGTATACATTCGGATGATTTAAAGAAATCGATTGTCTGAAAGAGGCATTGAATTCGGGCAAGATCAGGTCTGCCAAGATTAGCCCAATGACTAAAGCCATACTAATCACGATCAGGCCTTCCCCCCAAAATTGTGCCATCACCTGGCGTCTGTTCGCTCCCAGCACTTTGCGCACCCCTACCTCCTTTGCTCTCGTTAAGGAACTCCCTAAGGTCAAGTTTACAAAATTGAAACAAGCGATAAAGAGAATGAAAAGACCGATTACAAAGAGGCCGATCGGGAAGGCTTTGCGCATACTCGATCCACTAAGCAAGGTATCGAAATGGACATCGGTTAGGGGCTGCAGGCGAAAGCGTAAATACTCTCCTTCCGCATCCGCAATTCCACCATCACTTTTGATCAAATCTGCCTCTTCGGCCATATAAGTATGGACGATATCCTTCACCCGCTCTTCAAATTGGGCTTGGCTCAGCTGATCTGGGAGTTGCACATAGGTATCATGCGAAAAGTTATTCCAATTGTCTTTATCGCCTTCATAATCAGGATCATTCTCAAATCGCATGATCAGCCCCAATTCCAGTGAAGAGTTTTCCGGAGTATCTTCAATCACCCCAGTCACTTGCATATTCATACGTTTCCCGCCGTCAACCACCGTCAGCATTTTTCCCATCGCATCTTGATCCTTAAATAAGCGCTTGACCGATTTTTCTGGCAGTACTACTCCATTTAGCTCTTGCAAAGCCGTTTCGGCATCCCCTTGCAAAAACTCGAAGGAAAACATCTTGAAGAAGTCTTCATCAGCATAGCGAAAGGATTCTCCTCTGGCATTATCCTCAAATTGAACCAGCCCGCCAGAGTTCTTCCAACGGCTTGCATGCGCTATCTCTGGAAAGGCTTCCAAGATGGCAGGCTGCAAGGGCACCTGCATATTGGCTTGGCGGTCTACTCCCGTGGATAGGTTCTCTTCCATGTATACGCGATAAATTTGATCGGCATTATCATGGAACTTATCGTAACTAAATTCATGCAGCGTAGTGAGAAAAAGCAGTAAACTGGCAGCAATGGCAATACCCAGTCCTAGTAAATTGATTCCTGAGAATAGTTTTCTTTTCCAGAGATTGCGAAAAGCTATTTTGAGATAATTGGTTAACATCTTATTTGTTTGTTCTTTGACAATTTGTAAGCTCAAAGGCTGACCACAAGAATTGTCGGAGAAGGTAATTATTTAAATAAAAGAAGTTTTCCTGATCTACCATTCCAACGTGAATCCGCAGATCTCTCCAAAAACTTTCACCTTTTAGTTGAAACCTATTTCGCCTCCCTTTATTCCGATCGCAAAGCTTTCACCGGATTGGACCAAGAGGCTTTTAAACTTTGTGCACCTACGGTCAGTACCGCAATAAGAATGCTAGCAGCCACGGGTAATGCAAACATCCACCATTGCAAATTGATACCATATGCAAACTTGGTCAACCAGGTCTGAAGCAGGTACCATGCGATAGGTACCCCCAGCATTAGGCCTGAACCAACTAAAATCAAGAAATCCTTTGAAAGGAGTTGTACAATGTGCTGGGTCGAGGCTCCGATTACTTTCCGGATTCCAATTTCTTTAGTCTTCTGCTCGGCTAAGAAAGTAGATAGCCCTAGCAAACCTAAGCAAGCAATGAGTATCGAAATAAAAGCAAAGTACTTGGCTAGTGTACCCGTAAGTACTTCTCCTTGGTACTTTCGCTGGTATTCTTCATCCAGAAACTGATAATCTAGTGGGGTATTGGGCAGCACTCTTTCATAGGTTTGTTGGAGCGCCGAAATGGCAGCCTCCGTCTGTCCCGCCTCCGTGCGGAAAAACATCCAAGATCCCATCTCCTTATCGAGGATTAGCGCTAGCGGTTCTATCGGCTCATAGAGAGAGCCTACGTGAAAGTTATTCACCACGCCGATTATTGTCACCGGTTGTCCCCAGAACTCAATTCGTTGACCAACGGGGTTTTCTAATCCCATCACTTCAATGGCTTTCTCATTCAGTATAATGTTACTGGTATCCATACCCATTCCTGGATCATAAAAGCGACCATCCGCCATAGAGATGTTAAAGCCTTGCAAAAAGTTCTCTTCCACCCAGAGCATTTTGAATTCCAGATTGCGCTGATCTTTGCGTTTGCCATCCCATTCTACTCCAGTAGTCGAGGCACCAACCTCTGTTGGGTTGTGACTAACGGCAGTAATACTCTGGACTGCCGGATACTTATCTAGTTCCTCTTTAATAACTTGATAGTTTTCTGCTGCCTTATCTTCCATAGAAATAAAGAAGACGTTTTCCTTTTCCAGCCCCAGGTTTTTATTCTTTATGTAGGAAATCTGCTGCTGGATAACCATAGCGCCAGCAATTAGAATGAGTGCCAAAACGAACTGGGTGATTACCAATAGTTTCCGCAAATTCATAAATCGGAAGGAACTGACCAGTTTGCCTTTTAGTACGTGTATCGGTTTAAATGCAGAGAGTACGAAGGCTGGATACAAGCCGGATAAAAAGGCGGTAATACCGATCACGCTAAAAATCGTCAGCCAAAATCCTGTAGACGAGTACTCAAAGCGCAAGGGCTTTTCTACTAGAGTTCGAACTGCTGGAAGGCATAATTCAGCGAACAAGACCGCCACTGCTACTGCTATAGTCGTAATGACCAAGGACTCGAATAAGAACTGCTGGATCAATGAGGATCGCTGGGCACCAATGGCCTTGCGCACGCCCACCTCACGCGCCCGCTTCGAGGCCCTCGCGGTGGCTAGATTAACAAAGTTGATACAAGCGATAATCAGGAGGAGCAAAGCTGCGATGGAAAACAAACGCACGTACTCTATCCGACCGCCGGTCGCTTGTGCTTGATCATCAAACTGGCTGTATAAATAATGATCTCCATAGGATTGTAGTTTTACATATTCCCCTTCGTTAAAGGCCTCACTTTTTTTATAAATGGCATCGATCTTTTCTTGTGCCAAAGCAGTGGAGGCATCTTCACGCAACAGGATAATACCTCCCATTCCCTTATTGCCCCATTCCTTCAACCAGGGGTTATTCTTTACCCGATGTTGTACATTCAGGACAAAGTCAAACTTCAGCGAAGACTGCTGAGAAATATCGTCAAACACAGCTTGGACGATAAACTCATCGGTGTCATTAATGCGTAGATTCCCGCCTATGGCTTCCGTTTCCCAATCTCGGCCAAAGAACCGCTTGGCCAAGGCTTCGGAGATAGCAATACCGTCGAGCCCCTGATCCAATTGCTCAATATCTCCATGGAGGATGGGAAAGGATAAGGTCTTGAATAAGCCTGTATTGGAGTACATGCCGATCTCCTTGTAAGAGAGTTTGTCCTTAGTCACCAATTGTGACTGCGGATAACCAAAGTACATTACCTCTTCTACTTCCGGCACTTCGGCTTCTATTTGCTCTAGGAGTGGAAAGGCTACATTCCCATTGGCCACTTTCTTGCCTCCTTCCTGCGGATAAACCATAAAAATACGTTGAATCGCCTCTCCTTTTTCATGAAAGCGATCCATACTCAATTCATCCTTTACCCACAATAGCATCAACAAAGCTACCGCTAAACTCACCGCTAGGCCAAAAATATTGATGCCTGAGTAAGTCTTATTCTTCCAGCTATTGCGGAGCGCGATCAAGAGATAATTCTTAAGCATTGTCATTAAGCTTTTGATAAAAGGAAAAATGGCTATTCGTACCGCAGGGCCTCTACCGGATTCACACGCGCCGCTTTAAGCGCCTGAGAACTTACGGTTATTAAAGTCACTAAAACAGCTAATACGCCCGGAAGTGCAAACATCCACCATTGCAGGGTAATGCGGTAGGCAAAATCTGCAAGCCAGGCATCGGCCGCCCACCAGGCCAGAGGGACGGCCAATACTAACGACCATAAGACTAAGCGGATAAACTCTTTAGCGATCAAACTAATAAGGCTAGGAATGCTTGCCCCTAAAACTTTGCGTACCCCAATCTCTTTGGTTTTACGTTGAGCAGTGTAGGCGGCGAGACCAAAGACACCCATGCAGGCGATGAAAATGGCAAATATAGCTGCCAGTGAGAAGAGCTGACTACGCTGTCGATCCGTTTCATAAAATAGTGCCAGCTGATCATCCAGAAAGTGATATTCAAAAATGTGACTTGGGTCCACAGCCTGTAAAATTTCCGTCATTTGAGCAATCGTCGTCTCGGCATTACGCATATCAATTTTGGCTGTAAAGTAGTCGATAGAGTGCAAGGGGTTATTCCGGTAAGCCAATACCAATGGCTCAATTTCGTCATGTAAGGATTGGAAATGGAAATCTTTCACAATTCCTTTAACTACCCCATTAAAAGGTTCATTGAGCGTGCTTTGTTGGCTATTGAAAGAGAGACCTGGAATTTGTACAGCTTGATCATCCAGTTTGCTAATACCTAATAACTTAGCTGCCGATTCATTGATGATCAAAGCCGTAGAATCAGCTTGCGGATCACCAATGAAATTTTGTCCTTGGAGCAATTCGACCTGAAAGGTTTGTACAAAATCTTCATCTACCCCCATTAGGTAGGCCTCTGGGGTTTCCTCCTCACTCACGCCAGGCTGACGCAGGGCTACCTCCGGAATCACTTTCCACTCTCCTGGTACTCGAGAAGATACGCTTACGGAACTTACTCCAGGCAGCTCAGCATAAGATTGCTTAATGCGATCAAAACCCGTCCGTACTCGTCCACTATTGATATCAGCTACCAACAATTGCTCCTCCGAAAAACCGAGATCTTTTGACCGAATGAAGTTCAATTGGAGCAGTGCCACCAAGGTTCCTATGATCATCACACTAGAGATCACGTACTGGAATACGACCAATGCTTTTCGCATACTGGGCTGTCCCGTTGCAACAGCGTTGCGGCCCTTGAGGATACGCACTGGACTAAAGCGAGAGAGGTATAAGGCCGGATAGCCCCCAGCCAGTAGACTGACTAAGACTAAAAGCCCCAGTAGAAAAGCAATCAGCAGTGGGCTATCTCCAAGGTTTAACTGGATATCTTTTTGAGCAAAGGTGTTGAATCGAGGAAGGACTAGCGACACCAGATTGATGGCGATGATGAAGGAAGACAAACAGAGGACCAAGCTTTCTGTAAAGAAGCGCCGCACCAAATGCATTTTAGTGGCTCCGATCACCTTTCTAACCCCCACCTCTTTGCCGTAGCTGATGCCTCTTGCCGTAGTCAGATTGATGTAGTTGATACTAGCAATAAATAGGATGAATAGTCCTACAATTCCAAAAATATACACATAGGAAATATTCCCTTCTCCAGCATTTCGATCATTTGCAAAGCCATCAGAGTGGAAGTGGATATCTTGCAAAGGCTGTAGTTCGAAGGTACTTTCAGGGGTTTCAGGGTTTCGTTGGGCACGAACCATGGCCGTCATCTTACTGGCCAGTGCTTCGGGATTGGTCGTTGGCTTAAGCAATAAATAGGTAGTCCAGTAATTCGAATTCCAGTCTGTTGTAGAGATCCGTTCCCAATTATTGAACTGTTTGATGGTGGCACCCGATACCAAGGTGGAGAATTGCAGGTGAGAATTACCAGGGATGGCTTCCAGCACGCCGGTAACCCGTAAATCAAGACCTCTATCGGTTTCTAAGACCTTACCGATAGGCTCCTCCTCTCCGAATAGGTTTTGCGCCAGTTCTTCAGAAAGGACCACCGTATTGGGTTCCTGGAGAGCGGTTTCTGGATTCCCCTTGATCAAGGGGAAATTAAGTATCTGTAGGAAATCTTCTTCGGCCATCAGCATCTCTTCATAAAAAGAGCTCTGCCGATCGGAATTTATCAATAAGGCTCGTCCGTAGCCATTGAGGAAGGTAGCAGATTCTACCTCGGGAAATTGCTGCTCAGCCTCCAAGGCAAGTTTCAGCGGCCCACTAGCAAAATCTTGTGGTCGATCGGTATTTATCCCCTTATGTTCAATCACCCGTACAATTTGATCACCCTTGGGGTGAAAAGCATCGAAGGTTAACTCATCCAACAAAAACAAGCCAATCAGAATCACTACTGTTAAGCCCAAGGTTAAGCCTAACATATTAATTAGGCTATAGAGCTTATTTCGGAACAAGCTTCGAATGGCTATGCGGATATTTTCAAATTGCATCAGCTGATTGTTTTAGACAAAAAGACGCTAGCCCACCCAAGGCTAAGCCTAGGCAGGTAAGTAGGTATTATACCCATTAAAAAGGGAGAATCTTATGGCTACGATACAGCTATTGAATAGCGTTTACCAAAGCCCAGTCAAGGCTTTGGCAAACGCAAAGGGAAGTTGAGGTCATGCAAGTCTAGTGACCCTACAGCATTGGTTTGCTGAGCATATTTTCTGTAACGACTTGGCCGTCTAGCATACGAATAATACGGGTACCAAATTCAGCGCAGTATTGGGAGTGAGTCACCATGATGATGGTTGCTCCTTCATTGTTAAGGTGCACCAGGGTCTTCATCACATCACTACCATTAGCACTATCCAAGTTTCCTGTCGGCTCATCCGCAAGGATCAACTTAGGGTTATTGATGATAGCTCTGGCAACGGCAACACGCTGCTGCTGACCACCAGATAGTTGCTGAGGGAAGTGATTGCGACGGTGCATCATGTTCATTTTCTCCAACACCTCTTCTACCCGTGCTTTACGATCTTTAGATCCCACTTTTGTGTAAATCAACGGTAGTTCGACATTTTCGAATACAGTCAATTCGTCAATCAAGTTAAAGCTCTGGAAAATGAATCCTATATTATTCTTGCGCAGTTTGGAACGTTGTCTTTCTGTATATTTTGAGACCTCTTCATCCAAAAAGAAGTATTCTCCTCCATTCGGATTATCAATGAGACCTAAAATATTGAGTAATGTGGATTTTCCGCATCCGGAAGGTCCCATGATTGAGACAAATTCTCCTTCCTTGATTTCGATGTCCACTTCATTCAGGGCAGTAGTTTCTACTTCCTCTGTTTGATAAACTTTGAACAGTTTGTTGGTTCTAATCATGACTTGCTTGTTTTACGATAAGCTTCAAAAGCATATGAGGGATTGAATCTTCTTTATCGGAAAACCGTTCCCCCGGTATTGGAAATCGGATGATTATCTTTTGGAGACCAATGTTAGGCCTTCACGATTAATATTTTTGCTTGGGGGATCTCCCATATAGCCCAGTTTAGCCATCCCTTCAACCCTCGCAGTCAATTCTTGTTTGGCATGTACATAGGCGGAGACCATTCCCTCCATTTTTACGTTTGTATTAGCGGTGATAAATTCACTGGCCTTGACTTTGCCCATCCCTTCGATATCTAGGTCAAAATTTTCAACCTGGCCGGCAAAGCCTAAGCGAAAATAGCCTTCGACATCTACCTCACAAGTTTGAGCAACGACTTCGAATCCACCTTTCAGGTAACCTTCCACATCTAGCTTAAAGTGATCCGTTTTGATAGCGGATCGGCTTTCCACCACTAATTTACCTTCTACCTCTATTTCAGAAAGTTCGGAATAAATCAGGTATACTTTTATCCTGGGGTGATCTTTCCACTCTTTCTGGCGATCACTGTGATAAGTAAGGTTTAGCTGCTTATTTTCTACCGTAACTTCTACTTTATCCAGCTTTTGCATGTCTTTGGCAGCCAGTCGAATGGAGGCTTCCGTTCCCTGTTCAAGGATGACATCCCAGTTTCCTTTCATCAGTACGCGCGAAAAAGGTTCCAGGGAACGAAATTCTCCTTCTTGAGCCGCAGCACCATTGGGCCAGAAACCCAAAAGGAGCGCAACAATTATGTGGATTAGTATGATTCTCATATGTAGGATTGTTTGATGGTTAAGAATAATTCATTCTGATTTATGACGAGTCACTTTTACGTTTAGTTGCAAAGTCTTCATCATTTCAAGACTAATTCATCCTTATCGCCAAAGTTCTCGTAACTAGATACGATCACAATGTCGCCATCATTCAGGCCTTCAAGTACTTCATAGTAATTTGGGTTTTGTCGACCCACACGGATATCTCTCTTGCGAGCTACCCCTCCTTTAGCATCAAGTACGTATACCCAATTGCCACCGGTTGTTTGATAAAAACCCCCTTTTGCTAGCAAGGTTGCTTGTGTTTCGTCACTTAGGGAAAGTTTTAATGAAATACTTTGTCCTCGCTTGATATTTCCGGGTTGTTCTCCCTCAAAAAGCATATCTACTTCAAAAGTACCGTTGGTTACCTCCGGATAGATTTTATTGACGGTAAGCATATAGGTCCTTCCATCCATAACGAAGCTCCCTTTTTGGTTCGGGAAGATACGGGAGATATAGTATTCGTCGATCTGTGCTCTGATCTTGAAGTTATCTAAAAGATCAATCTGTGCGATACGCTCTCCTCTATTAATCAACTGACCGAGTTCAGAGTCTAGAGAGGATACTTGCCCAGAAATCGGGGCACGAATCGTCAAGTTATCCAAACTGCTTTTAGCAAAGTCTAAGTTACGCTTCATCAGGTCCAAAGTGGTAGTCATCTGATTTTGCTGCATAATCTGGAACATGGAATCCTTCTCAATGGTCTTTTTGAGCAATTTTGCTCTGCGAACCAAGTGCTCGTATTCATCCTGTGTTTCTTCGTAATCCACCTGAGAAATAACGCTGTCCTGATACAACTTGGCATTACGAGCAGTACGCTTCTCAAATAGGTCAATTCTGTACTGGATGTCCAGCGCCAATTCTTTCAGGTTAAGGCTCTGTTGATCCATTAAGATACTAGTTTGGCGGATGTCATTGATCTGATTAACGACTTGTGCTTCTTGGTTAAGGACGTTAAGCTGAAGATCAAGATTGGACAAGCGCATGATATCCTGTCCCTTTTCCACCATAGTTCCATTTTCGAGCATGACTTCCTCTACGCGGCCGCTTTCGATCGCATCAAGGTAAACCGTTTTAATTGGCTCTACGACACCGAACAAGGTGATGTACTCTTTAAATACACCGTGGTTGATGGTGTCGGTCAGCAAGCGCTCTTGCTCGACATTCAAACGAGAGGTCCCTGCGTCCCGGTAGATGGCGGTCAGTAGAAAAACCGCAGCCGCCAAGCCCAGTACATAGAGCCCTATCTTTTGAACGCTCCATCGTTTTTTTTCAATTTTCTTGTCCATTGCAACGATTGTAGTGTTTTCTTAAATTTTAAATAGTCGGGTGATTTCTGAAGATTGTCCTAACAGTCGGGTGTATTTTGTTTCAAAAAATGGACAATTCTTCTCACGATATACCCCTACGGCAACCAGCGTGCCATTTTTCACAAAAAACTAATAATCAAACACTTACAGGTTTAAAAATGGCTTTCTGTCCGATTTTATCGTTCACTAATGAACAGAAAGTGTCCGAAAACGAACATAATTGTAGCAACTTTTTGCCCCAAAGTGTATCTTTATAGCAATGGATAACAAAAAGTCTACCCGAACTGCCGGTTACTCTGGAACCCCACTTGCAAAAAAACTCGGAATTAAGTCTGGATCTGTCCTAAAACTCGTTCAAGCTCCAGAATACTACTTCGACCTTTTTGAAGAGTGGCCCAGCGATGTAGCGATTGTGGAAGATGATTCTCCAGAAAAAGATATTATTCATTTCTTCACTCGAGAACAAGCAGAACTAGATCAACTCCTCCCGGAGCTCCGCAAGGAGATTAAATCCAATGGAATGATCTGGATTTCCTGGCCCAAAAAAGCCTCTAAAGTTCCTACAGATATGACGGAGGATGTCATACGCGCCGCTGCCTTTGCAAATAAGTTAGTAGATGTCAAGGTATGCGCCGTGGACAAAGTTTGGTCAGGTTTAAAACTGATGATTCGAAAGAAAGATCGTTAATATCAGGGCTCATCAGGCGACGCCCGCCCTAAAGAACCTACCGGTTTTACTTTTTAATGAAGAATGTGGAATGAGGAATTATTAATTAAGCGTGAAGAATGTGGAATGGAGAGTGAAGCGTGTGGAATGAGCAGGGTTGAATTATTCTTTCTCTATTACACTTATACATTATCCATTCTTAATTATACATTTCAATTATTCATTCTCAACTATTTACTATCCACTTGTTATAGTCATTTTCACTACAGTAGAAGAGGTTAATCAAAGACAAACATGGAGAAAAAAAAGGCAAGAATTCTGATCGTCGATGATGAAGAAGATATTCTATTAAGTCTGAAGTTTTTTCTTTCACAGCATTTTACGGAGGTTATAACAGAGAACAACCCATTCCAATTGCCACGCCATTTGCGCAATGGTGATTATGATCTAATTATGCTGGACATGAACTTCCGCAAGGGAGATACTTCCGGTCGGGATGGTATGATGTGGCTCGAAAAGACGATGGAGCTGAAACCAGATGCCCAGGTAATCATGATCACGGCTTACGCTGATGTAAAAACAGCTGTCAAATGTGTGAAGATTGGAGCATTGGATTTTATCGAGAAACCTTGGCGCAACGAAAGACTCTTGACCACCTTGCTGAAGTCATTAGAGCTTAGCAACTCCCGTAAGCAGGTCAAGAAATTGGAGGAGGAAAAACAGACCCTAAGTTCCGATCTTGACCAACCCTTTGGAGAGATTATAGGTGAGTCTACGGCGATGAAGCAGGTGTTCTCGATGGTAGAAAAGGTGGCCAAGACGGATGCCAATGTGTTGATTTTGGGTGAGAACGGCACGGGTAAAGAACTAGTCGCCAGAGCCATTCACCGTCAATCGCAGCGAGCCAAAGAAGTATTCATTAGCGTAGACCTTGGTGCCATCCCGGAAACCTTGTTTGGCAGTGAACTTTTCGGTCACAAGAAAGGAGCATTTACCGATGCTAAGGAGGATCGGGCCGGCCGTTTTGAGATTGCTTCAGGTGGGACACTTTTTCTAGATGAGATTGGGAATTTATCTCTCCCTTTACAAGCTAAACTCTTAACAGCTTTGCAAAGCCGCCAGATTCAGCGGATCGGAGCGAATGAAGCCATTAGTGTTGATATTCGCTTGATCTGTGCGACCAACATGCCATTGTACGAAATGGTGGGAGAATCAAAGTTTCGACAGGATCTGGTTTATAGAATTAACACGGTAGAAATCAAGCTACCCTCACTACGTCAACGCCAATCGGATATTCCGCTACTCATCGATCACTACCTAAAAATTTATACTCGAAAATATCAACGCCCCAGTCTTTCGCTCAAAAAGGAGACCTTAAAACGGCTGCAAGCCTATAATTGGCCGGGAAACATCCGAGAGCTGCGGCATGCTGTGGAAAGGGCAGTGATACTGGCGGAGGATAGAGAGTTGAATCTTTCAGATTTCATCCAGCAAGGAGAAGGAGGGCAAAGACAGGGAAAAAAAGCGGGAGAGCCAGAAAGCTATAATTTGGCAGAGCTGGAGAGTTGGGCCATCCGTAAGGTATTAACCCACCATGGTGGAAATATTTCCAAAGCCGCAGATGAATTAGGATTGACCAGAGCAGCCCTATACCGCCGGATGGATAAGTACGGACTTTAGAGAAGAGGGCCGCATCTGAAGGCCTAGATTTCTCCCCAAGAATGGAGCCAAAACCTATGAATCTTCTAATCGCTTGTGATTCTTTCAAAGACAGCTTAGCTGCTGTAGCCGTTTGCCAAGCACTGGAGCGAGGCATCAAAAAAGCTGACCCAACCTGCCAAACGCAGCTGTTTCCAATGGCAGACGGTGGAGAAGGAACCGCTAGAATCATGACTTACCATACCCAGGGAAGATGGATTGAGGTAGAAGTGCAAGGACCATTGGCCGTCACGGTCAAAGCTGGTTATGGACTATCTGCGGATGGAAGCAAGGCTTACATCGATATGGCTGAAGCCTCTGGCCTGCAGTTGGTTCCCAGGCCACTCCGCAATCCTCTGAAAACAGGTACTTTTGGCACCGGCCAATTGATCCAAAAAGCGATTGAACAGGGCGTCGAAAAGATATTTCTTGGGATCGGTGGCAGTGCCACGAACGATGGGGGAATTGGGATGGCCAAAGCCCTTGGGTATCGATTTCTAGATCAAAATGGGCGAGATTTAGCTGGCAATGGAGAGGATCTACAACAAATCGCCCAGATCATTGCTCCAGATCGATCATTCCCAACAATAGAAGTACTCTGTGATGTAAACAATCCCCTGTATGGCCCCAATGGTGCAGCAGTGGTATACGGTCCGCAAAAGGGTGCCTCGGAAGAAATTGTGGAACAGCTTGATGCAGGATTGCAACAGCTCGCAAAACAAGTGGAATCAGATTTAAGCAAAACGCTTGATCAAATCCCTGGAGCCGGAGCTGCTGGAGGAATGGGTTATGGTGCCATGGTCTTCCTTAATGGCTCGCTTAAATCTGGTATCGAAGCCATCATGAATGAAGCTTCCTTTGATGATGCCTTACAACAGGCAGACCTAGTAATTACCGGTGAAGGAAAGATCGATGGACAAACAGTACAAGGAAAATTGATTAAAGGTATCTGTGAGCGGGCCAAGCAATTTAATCGGCCAGTGATAGCTGTCTGTGGTGCACTTTTAGCATCTACCGATTTGATTCAGCGGATTGGTTTACAGGCCGCTTTTTCGATACAGCGCCACCCGCTTAGTCTAGCGGAGGCCTTAGAGCAGACGGATGCAAACCTGGAAGCCCTCGGCTTTCATCTAGCCCGTACTCTTAGCTGGAACCTTAAAACCGAATGATAAAGCCTTGCCTACCCAACTCAAAAGTGGCCCGATAACTCACGCCCCTTGCCTTAGGATGCTTAGACTTACGCATACCCGCATTGTATTTGCGCACCGCCGTTCTCTTGTACTTACCGCTAATAATCTGGAAAATAATGCCCGTTCCTAGAGATATTCCGCCGATCATCATCAAATTATTGCCCAAGCGCTGGTTAGGCTCATACACCAGTAAGCCCGTCACGGTGAATAGGCTTCCTACACTATAGCCCGCCACACTAAGTTGATCCGATACTACAGCGGTATGGATATCTTTTTTGGCCGTGGGAAAATCATGCATGTACCATTCCATCACCGCCAAATTCACCTTTCTTCCACTCATATAATAGTCCATGCCCACACCATTACTGATCATCAATATCGTATCCTGTGATATGGCATTGGGGCGGAAGGAGGGCTGCGCTTTTAAGCTAACCAAATAGATTGAACTTACCATCCAAAACAAGCATATGTTAGAACGCCAGTTTGTGATCATGCGTTTGGTAGTAGAGAACTAGTAGTCGATGACGTGTGTTCTTAGGTTTCTCCCGAGTCCAGACAATTATCTCGGAATCAGGAGGCAATAGTTTTGTTTTAGTGCATTTTTTTCTTTGTTGAAGAGGTCCAGTTCTTGCACTTACCCAGAGCAGGGTATCTCAATGGATCTTCAACTTGTAAAATGAGTCGTCATTCAAGTGATACAGCTAAGGAATAAGAGATGCTCAGATCCCCTATCCCTTAGTACCGTGGAACAAAAATAAGTTAATAAGCAGCGCGGCATATATCCGAAGTTTTGCGTAGCCATGTCTAAGGTAAACTTCGGATATCTCGCGTCGGATCTTTTTAATAAACTTATGTTCCACGGTACTTAGCTACTTGTCGTTTTTCTATTTTATCATTTCCCCGCTGGCTTAGGGGCTTGTGTTTCTGAGCCACTGCTACTGATTATTTGTCCAAAGAAGATGGCGTTGGCAAAGATTTTGTTGGTGCCGTACCAGAAAGCGCGAAAGTTTGGATTGTCACTCAAACAGATGACCTTTCCTCTTCCGGTCGCACTAACAACAGCTGCCGCCGCTTTCGACAAACGCTTTTGTTCATCCTTATGAACGTATCCGCTTAATAGTGGATTTTCCGTATACCTGATTGGTGTGGCATATGGATTCTTTGCCGCTTCAAAAAGGAAGGTCCCTCTTCTAAAAACGGGCATTTTTTCGCGATGATAGCCGTATAAGAGTGGGTGACTGAGATCAACTTCTGCTTCGACAATTGCTCCTCCAACTACTCTACCACCATTATCCCGAGCCAGTTTTCCGTAGGGTCGCTGTGGGCGGTCCTTCCCCTCTTCACGTTTTTTGACCAATACATTAGCTAGGCCATTGCTGGCCGCCCAGCTCACCGCTCTCTTAGAAGCCACTAAGGTACCTCCCTGGCTCACCCAGGATTTCAATTTCCCTGCTCCGGACTTTCCTAAGCTACTGTAGGAACCGTCCACCATGATGATTACATTGTATCTACTTAAATCTAAGCGATTGAAAACAGTGGTAGAACCCTTGGTCACGGCTATATCGTATCGCTGATCCAAGAGATGCCAAGCCTCTCCTGCTTCATAACTACTCACGCCATCTCCGACCAACAGCAACACTTTAGGCGCTTCTAAAACACCCATATCTCGGCTGCCAAGATCCGGTCCGATCGGACTTAAGCCGGTACTCGCCGTTACAAACGGAACTTTCGTTTCCTCACTAATCGATTGCAGTTTGGTATACAACTCATCAGCATTCATTACCTCCTGCTGCACAGGTATGACTAAGGTCCCTACATCATAGGACTTCCCTCCCAACTGAAAAGGTTTGGTCGTGACACGTACAATGAGTCCCGCCGAGAGCAAATGACTCAAAGCTTGTGGAGCCTGGTAGTCATCCCAAGACAAAAGGTAGGCATAGCTCGCTTTTGAAAAGTTGAGATTGTCACTAGGAAGTGCTCCCTGCACCAATTCTCCTTGCATGGCATTCAAACGCCCTTTATCTGTAATGGCCTCATAAGGCAAATTGAAGGCCAGAGGCAATGTCCAAGCAGAAATATCGTAGAAGAGACTATCCTCAAAACTGGTTCGAACGTCAAACATTCCCTTGATCAAATGGTACTGAGGTTGATCCAAGGGCACGACATAAGCCTCTTCGACGGATTCGGCATCGCCAATCTTTGCTCCAGTATCTTTATTTCGATACACTTGGATTTGATGCTGCTGCATGATTTTGACCAACGCCCTGGTTCTAGTCGCATCATGGCTATCTCCAAAGACAAAGCCTTTGACTCGGTCTCTAGCTGCCTTTTTCAGTCCTTCTTGATAAAATTCACGCTGAAAATCCAGCAAATCTGTTCTCAAACCCACCCCTGCTTTCTGGGTAGATAGCGCGGTAGCAACCTGGTTGCGTATGGTAAAGGGAAAGCTCAAAACGCCATTTTGCGTTTTTTGAAGGTGGCCCCTCGAACTCGCCTGCTCAAAGAGTATACCAATGCAGCCATTAGCATCAGGATAGGTCGAACCTTTCCCATAATAAAAATCGTCATAGCCTTCTCCGCTATAGTAGAGGGAGCCTATCTGATCCAGCGCGGCCTGATGATAGGTACCAATTTTAGCCGTTAAATCCTGGTTTTTTTGTGGGGTTATGGGGTTGACGCGGGTGGGCTCACCGGGCATGAAGAAGAAAGTGGAGCTAGAGCCCATTTCGTGATGATCGGTCAGGATATTGGGTTTCCAACGATGAAATACTTCAATACGACCTTGACTTTCCGGTAATTGAACGGGGAGCCAATCCCGATTTAGGTCAAACCAGTAGTGATTCGTACGGCCTCGTGGCCAACTTTCGGAGTATTCTCGATCTTGCGGGTCCGAAGTCAGATTATCATTTTTATGCATATTGACCCAGGTAGAAAAACGCTGTACCCCATCCGGGTTAAAACATGGATCAAGAATGATCACTGCATTATCCAACAGCGTATTCACCTCTGCTGATTTGCCGGCAGCCAGATAGTAAGCCACTAATGCCGAGGCATTTACCCCGCTAGCTTCATTGCCATGAATGCTGAATCCCTGATAAATCACGACCGGCATCTCTCCCGTATTTAGATTACTAGCGGAAGCAGGGTCACTTAATTGCACGTGCTGTTCACGAATTTCTTCCAATTGGCTATGATTGGCCGGAGAGCTCACAATGAGGTGGATCAGTGGACGACCTTCGTAGGTTCGACCATGCTCTACCAATTGCATCCTAGGAGAGGCGGCGGCAACCGTACGCATATAGAAGAGGAGTTGATCATGGGTGATATGCCATTCTCCAATCTGGTAACCCAATACTTGTTCTGGTGTGGGGATATCTGAATCATACTCGATATCTGGAAGGTAGTAGGTTAAGGCTTGCTTTTGCGCTTGTGCCATACTCATCCAACAGACTAATCCCAAAAGAAGTGTTAATGGTAGTCGACTCATGTATTATGAATGGTTTTCCGTAAAAAATAAGGCGAGCTGCAAAATAGAAAAAAGGAGCAGGAATTAGTAGAGGCTATCCCAAAACTGTTTTGGTTGACAAAAATGAGTTGTTTTCGCGCAGGAAGAGGGTAATAAAAAGGCGCACACCAGGAAAACCCTAGCATGCGCCTCAGCAAGCTTTTCTGCGTCTAGCAGCTAAGCTTGACATAAACTACATCTAAAACCGCTTCTGAAAATATCTAAATCATGTATCTTTTATTGGGGACTAAAAAAGGCCTTCGTAGTCCATCCAAATAATCTGCGCAATTACCGGGCGTTTCTTCAATGGCATTTCATAGGTCCTTGGTCCATAGTTTACCTGCAAGACTAGGTCAGTGAAGTGTAGCGGGATAAACATGCCCGTTTCTATCTTCCCTTTTTCGCTAATTTGCCCCTGTACCAATAGGTCTCGGGCCTTTTTTTCATCTACGCCTAGTATTTTGTAGGTGGCTCTTGGCCCATCTTCGAAATCTCTGCCTTGAAACTGTAAAGCCACCTTTACATCTGTCACATTTTCGTAGTTGAATCCATTGGGCACCTGGAGATCCTCCATGCCAGCAGGAGAATTAGCCATACTGTTTTTATTTGAAATGGCACAAGAAGACATAAGCAACACTAGGATGAATAAGCCTGTAGTTCTCATATGAATTGTATTTGTTTGTGGTATAGAAGTATTGATCCTTAGTGTCGTACTGAAGTAGTGTGTGTTTGCTCTAAAAAACTAGGATAAGCCTGACTAGCAGGCTTATCCTGTATTTTGACTATGAACGCTAATGTCTTGTATAGGTCTTGCCCGAGCTTACATTAGAACTGGTATTGGTGTACCAGGACAAATTCGGATTAGTCTGGGCATACTCTGCGAATCGTTTGTAAGCCTGCGTGAGATCGATCCCTTCTTGGGGGTAATCCCATTCGGTGGGGATATAGATCCCCCATGGCAGGTTAGTAGAAGTCATATAGTACTTGCTAGAGGAAGCGTTACTATCATCGTGGCCAGTACCAAATAGGCCGCCTCGAAGATTGGGCGTAGGTGCAACACCTGCAATATGTATTTCGTGACCATCCACCCCATTTTGTTCGATGAAGAAGCTAGGTTTGTAGCCAGATGGATAGCTATAACTTCCACTGAGGTCTACTTGAACCTGGAACTCGACTGGTGTGAAATACGGATCAGCATTTGAGGCATTGATCACCCCAAGGTTATAGAATAACTGCTTAGGCTTTTTGATGGTGATTACCTCTGTTGTTCCTCTTTGCTCGCTGGACCAGGTCACGTTGTGCGGAGAGATAATTTTGACTGCAGCATTGTTGCCTGGGTCCGGTGTAACAATACCAAAGTTATTGTTATAAATACCTCCCATAGCCATGATCTTCACATCATACACCACCCGATACACCTGACTACTACTATTGGTGATAATTCTTTCCTTTACCTGCACCACAAAGTCGTTGAAATCATAATCCCCAACTTCTGGCCAAAGGTCCTCAAATCCGTAGGTGCCAAAGCTATTCTGAGAAGGCCGATACTGAACAAAGGCTTGATTCGGATCGTCTGAATTCGGATCTATTGCGTTCGGTACGCCATCATCGTCAATATCATTATCTACATTGTCATTGAAGACATAAGAGTATTCGTCTGGTGCATCACAATTGAAATCCACTTCCACATAGGCAATAGTTTTGCCAGCAGGAGCCTGGATCACAAACCCACTATTTAGAATCCCATCACAAGAAGGGGCATCGAATAAGGGGCTACAAGCGTCCAAGGGGTTGGTATAGGTTTGCAACTCCTGATTGTCTGTAATACCGTCATTATCTACATCATTACCATTGAACTCAGCGATAGGGGCACTTGGACAAGACATCCCATCATTATTGCTCGTTGCTGCTCCGGTAAAGACATGAGTAATAGCTCCTGGGTTACAGTTGCTCATTGTCACCTTGTAAATCCGCCCGGTATTGTTATTACTAAAGTATAAGTGGCCATCCTCATCTGACCAGGCAGCGCCATAAGCTCCATTGGGCAAGCCACTGTAGGTATCTATACTTCTCACGGTAATCGGATTAGCCTTATGATCAGCTTCTAGTAGTTCTCCACCATGCTGGGTCATCGTATAAAACTTGTCACATACCGCATTATACACCCAATCGTGAAAGCTCGCATTACCAACTGCACTAGGGCCTGCCGTCTCTGTCACGAAGTTCATCGTTGACTGGCTTACATCTACTGTAGACATATGCCATTCATCATTATCATAGTAGAAGTTTGTCCAGTTACCTGCATCATCCATATCTCCCGTGTAGCTTCTACCTTTAAAGCCAACCAATTCACCCATATTGGTAATGTTGGCGTTACTGTAGAGTCTTACCATATAAACCTTGCCTGTACTGTTTACTTTACCTGTACAGTAGATATAACCATCTTCTTGGTTGTATCCACCGCCATTATATGTGTTGAAGGAATTGGGTAAGTTTCCAACATTTTTATAGGCTCCAGTGATCGGATCTAATTGCTTTAAGCTTTTCCCCACGATTTGGAAAAAACTACTTACGCAAGGAATACTACCACTACATTCACTTAAGGCGGTACCACACTCTGGGTCGGCACAATCGATGAATCCATCCCCATCATCATCAATTCCATTGTCGCAAATCTCAGTACTATTAGAGAAAAATACATTCCCCGTTGCATTAGTGACCACCTGAGAAGATCCATCTGAATAGTATACCGTGGCAGTAGTAAGGGCTTCCGTACTGGAAACGCCTATTGCCTTGTTATCATCTGCAAAAACGCTAGATACAGTAGGATAACAATTGTTAGTTCTTTCGTCCAACACCATGAAATCCTCTGTTCCATTCACCGTCAATACTCCTCCTACACTCTCCTGCAGATCAAAGACGTGCCCTTTTATGGAGCCGTGATAATCGGTTTTTACCACGATTTGATTAAAGTGGTTAGCTATATCAATCTCAACCTTGAAAACTCCGTTCGAATCCGACACTCCGGTAAAAAGTGTCCCCGGATCAGTCTCATCACTTTCTCCTATAATAGAGGTTAACGTAAATGGCGCTGTCTCCCCGATCGAATCCTGCATCACTAAATCAAAATTAACCAATGTACTCGTCGCATAATTAAATCCATCTGGTACATCGAGTTCTTCAATACCGTCTCCTACCGGTACTTCTTCTTCCTCCTCCTCTACTGGGGCAGGCGGATCTCCTTTACATCCCATCATAAAAACTCCCAACAGCAATAGCACTGCCAATGAAAATCTAAATTTCATAACTCAATCTTTTAAGGCGTTTAGTCAAAAAAAAAGAAACTGCCATCCGATTCTGTGGATGGACTTCTAAGGAAGGTAGATATTGTTGGGTGGTAGTGGGTTTTGGGTAGGCTTAGCTGCTGTTACGGTACAAATATGAAGAATCCAATCAAAAGAAAGCTAGATATTCTTTGAATGGTTCGATTTATTCTTTTTTTGGTAACATATCTTCTTTTTTTGGTATTCCTCATTGTTACAATCTTGGTAAGCAGATTATCTACAAACCCCTTCTTCAATCGTGTCGGCATGCTAAACACCCTATAAAAACCTGACTTGCCATCTGCCCTTCCAACTCTCTGGAAAAGACAGATAGCAAGCGGCTAAAATCCCATGAACTAAAGGAACATCATTTATATAAAAACCTAAGGTTTAATACTTTACACTATCACAATCCGACCCCACAAGCTTGAATACTGAATCAATGTTTACTATACACTCTGGAGCTCACCACATTAGCTGGATTGCTGGTGTACCAATCCAAGGAGGGGTTACTTTGTGCGTACTCAGCAAACCTTATATAGGCTGAGGTAAGATCAATTCCTTCTTGTGGATACTTCCATTCCGTAGGT
>JAHQWA010000268.1 GCA_019634045.1 Saprospiraceae bacterium | reverse complement strand
CTTGATTAGTGGTGCTGATCATTATTTGAATGATACAATGGGTTCCACGGAGCAGCATATATCCCCCTATCGCATGACAAGTGACGCACTAAAAGAGATTATAACTTGGACTTTAGAAAAATAAACCGATGCTAATCGAGTAGAGAGACAGCCCCAACCATATCGAAAAGGATTTGAGATCTCACGCCATACGACAGTTTCTATCTAGGGAGCTTCTTACCTTGCGTCTTTTCTTAGCAAAACCACCGACAGTATGACCTTCAGCACGCAAACCAATAGGGCCATAGGCATCTTCCTTCTACGGACGCTCCTGGGCTTAATCTTTCTCATGCAAGGCTACGGAAAGGTCTTTACCTGGGGAATTTCCAATGTTTATGAGAATGTATTCTCGAGTTATGAAGAAACTTGGCTTCCGGGTTTCTTACTTCAGTTCACCGCTTATTTCACCTCTTATATGGAATTGATCGGAGGCCTGTTGCTGGTACTGGGCTTGTTTCGGCATTGGGCGTACATTGGATTGGGAGCAGTGTTGCTCCTGGTGTCCTATGGGCACGGCCTTTCTTCTCCTATTTGGGACCTACAGCATGTTTTTGTCAGGGCAGTATTTTTGATTGGGCTGCTATTGGTACCCAACGATTGGGATCAACTTCATCTGGATAGAATTGTTGTAAAGACGCGGCAGGCAAACTCTTAGGCCCATTTCTCCATTCAAAAAACAGCTAACAAGGCATGGTCAAGAAGTTCTATAAACCTGGAAACAGCCATTTCATCATTAGTACTATTGAAGACTTCAAAACCCACGAAGTGAGTGGGACCTTTCGGATTTTATGGGTAAAGCAAGGAAAACTTGAGATGCTGCTGGATTACGAAAAGGTCACGATCTTAGAAAATCAGATGATCTGTTTGGTACCCAACCAACACATTGAAATCCTCTCCTCTGCCGAAGGCTATATTTTTCAATACAACAGAGATTTTTACTGCTTGATTGATCACGATCACGAAATCAGCTGTGTAGGGCTATTGTATTACGGTTCTTCCTTGACTCCGATCATTAATCTCGACAACAAACACCAGCGGAAGGTTGAACTGCTTTGGGAAGTCTTTCTGGATGAATTCGACACCAAGGATAACATCCAAGAGGAAATGTTGCGCATGCTGCTAAAGCGACTAATCATTATTTGTACCCGGCTATATAAAGAACAATCCGAGACACAATACAAAAAAGAGGAATTGGATGTGATCCGGCAGTTTCATGTCTTGGTGGAAAAGAACTATAAAGTCAAGCAAAGGGTAAGTGATTACGCTGAAATGCTCAATAAATCGCCCAAAACCCTCTCCAACCTATTTGCTAAAAACAATGAAAGATCTCCTTTGCGTCAGATTCACGAGCGAATCGCATTAGAGGCAAAACGGATGCTGCATTTTACGGATAAATCGATTAAGGAAATTGGTTGGGAATTAAGCTTTGAAGAAGAAGCGCATTTCAGTCGGTTTTTTAAGCGATTAACTGGGCAATCTGCTACAAAATATCGGAATACGGGAAAAATTGATAATTCTTCGGGAAAAGTTGCCTAACCTTCCCGACCGTTTTGCCTGCACCTTTGTGATGTCAATTAATTAATTCAATTACTAAAAAATCATAAAGCAATGGCAACCTTCAATGTTCCAACCCGAGCGCAAGTATCTGCGAACAATCAAGCAATTTTTGATACCCTAGAGAAGGCGGTTGGATTCGTTCCGAATTTGTATGCCACTTATGCGCATTCTGAAAATGCCCTGGCGAATTACCTCAACCTATCCAATGCCAAGACCTCCTTATCCAACAAAGAGAAAGAAGTAGTAAACTTGATCGTAAGCGAAGTCAACAATTGTCAGTATTGTAAAGCTGCTCATACGGCGATCGCGAAAATGAATGGCTTCAGCGATGATCAAATCCTAGAATTGAGAAGCGGAAGTGCCTCTTTCAATGCTAAATACGATGCCCTTGTAAAATTAGCAGAGAATATCACTCAGAATAGAGGTGGTGCAGACCAAGATCTAGTCGATCGCTTCCTAGACGCAGGATATACCAAAGAAAACCTGATAGATACCATCGTATTGATCGGAGATAAAACGATTAGCAACTACCTACATAAGGTGACGCAAGTGCCGGTTGACTTCCCAGCCGCCCCCGAACTAGCTACAGTTTAGTGTAATCCATATTCGAATTGGGATGAAGTATTTAGAGCGTATCTCAAAACTATCCTTTGGACTGCAAATGGCTCTTTTTGATCAGTATTTCGTTGAAAAAATGTCAGTTAGCTATGACTAGCTTCCATTTTTCCGCCTTATTCTGTTCCAAAATAGCTCATTTTCGCCTTCAAAAACAGTTTCGAGATACGCTCTGGCTTCATCCCTTTTTTACTTAATTTAGTCAGTAATACTAAGTACACTTATTATGCAAAGCACAGATCTAAAAGCCGCTCTAGACGCCCGAAAAGCGGGTTGGGCGGAGAAAGCCTCCGATGAGATCAAACGTATCTATACCGAAGGCATTGAGGATGTCACGGAAAGCGGCATTTTGGCTTCAGCCAAACAAACAGGCGATATCGCCCCTGGTTTTACTTTACAAAATGCAACAGGCCAGGTAGTAAGCCTGTCTGACTATCTTAAAAAAGGCCCCGTAGTACTAACTTGGTATCGAGGAGGATGGTGTCCCTACTGCAACATTACATTGAGATACCTACAGCAATCCCTACCGGGCTTTCAAGCTGCCGGCGCGCAATTACTCGCTTTGACCCCCGAATTGCCCGATAAATCACTTACTACCCAGGAGAAAAACGAATTGAGTTTTGAGGTATTGACAGATACGAACTTGGCCGTAGCGAAAGAATACGGCATTGTGTTCAAATTGATTGATGAAGTGGGAGAAGTATACCGTAAAAACTTCTCTTTACTGGAGTTCAATGGCAATGACTCTGATGAGTTGCCTTTAGCAGCCACCTATGTCATCCAGCCCGATGGTAAGATCACTTATGCCTTTCTAGATGCAGAGTACCGGAATAGAGCTGAGCCGTCGGATATACTAGCTGCACTGGGAACGCGAGCCCAATCATAGCACACCTACTTTTCTAGCTATAAAACAACCCGCACCTGGCTATCGCATAGGTGCGGGTTGTTCCTTTTGAGTTGTAGTAGTTCGAACTTAAGATTCAACCACCGGACTCGTACTCTTGGCTTTTGCCTTATTGGCCGCAAAATCCTCTGGTCGCAATTGTAGCTTCTTCGCCAAAATCTTATCCAGGAGTCGTATGGGTAAAATATTAGGTAAGAACCAAGTGTTAAACCAATCTTTATTGACAGCGAATCTATGCTTGGGTTTGTCTTTTTCCAAAGTATCGTGCAATACTTTTGCCACTTCACGCTCTGTTAGCCCCTTAGGGATGGTGTTCTTAAGGGCGTTCTCCAGGCGAGCCGTGATAGAGTGGTAGTAATCAGTACCCTTATAGCGTTCTGCGTAAATGGATACTTTGGATACCATATCATTCTTAACCGGTCCTACATAAATATCAATCACATCAATTTCATACAACATCAGCTCTCTCCGCAAGGTATCGCAAAGGCTATGCATCGCACTCTTCGTCGCTGCATACAAGGAGGAATAAGGCAAGGGAATCGCAGCGGAAGTTGAACTGACATGGATGACCCGGCCAGGCTTCTGGTTCTCCGTCTTACGCATCAAGGGAACAAAAGCCTGAATAACACTCAAGGCACCAAATACATTCACCTCAAACTGATTGCGCATATCATCGCGACTCAAGTGTAGTATGGGTCCAGGAATATGTATCCCTGCATTGGCGATCAAGCCTGCCAAGTTTTCACCAGGCCCCATTTTGGCCTTAGCCACTTCTACGGCTTTTGCAATCGCTGATTCGTCCACGACATCAAACAAGAGGGGCGTGATACTATCCCCTAATTCAGACTTCACTCGTTGTGCGTCTGCCTCTTTTCTTACACTTCCAAAGACATGGTAACCTTTCTCTATAAAGTACTTAGCAGATGTATACCCAATCCCTGAAGAGACCCCTGTTATCAATATATGTTTCATTTCAATCAATTATTTGGAACGAAGAAAAGAAGGCAATAGTCGCATCTGCTTTCCAAGGATACGATCAATCATGCGGGCCGGCAGCATAGTTGGCAGGCGATACCCTTTAAAATAAAGATCGGGCTTAACATATCGGTATTTCGGTTTCCGTGCCGTCAAAGCCGTATAGATGGCACCAGAGATCACTTCAGGTTCCAAGCCAAATTCCCGCATTTCCATCGCCGTTTCCATGCGTCGCTGCATAGGCTCCTCGAAGTCGGTCCCCGCATATTGAGATTCTACCTTGTTGAGTTTTTCAATGATGCCTGTCTTTACCCGACCGGGTACTACCTCGATCACATCCACTCCATAGGGATAAAATTCTCGGCGCAAGGTATGATTCATGCTCATCAGGGCCCGCTTGGAAGCAGAATAAGGTCCTAAGAATGGCATGGCTATTTCGCCAGATAGTGAAGTGACGTTTACGATTCGTCCTGGCTGCTGTCCTTCTTTTCCTCTTATCAAGGGAAAATAAGCCTGGCACAAATTCAAGGGTCCGAAGGTATTCACTTCAAATTGATAGAACATATCTTCCTTGGAGACGTGAGCGATGGGGCCCGAAACGACCGAAGCAGCGTTGTTGACCAAGCCAAATAGAGGCTGACCATCCAAGTGCTTTCCCACCTCCTCAACGCTATTGCGGATTCCTTCTTCATCCACTAGGTCAAATACCAAGGGACTGAATTGTTGAGGATAAGCTTTTCGCAATTCTGCTGCATCTTTTTCTGTTCGGACACAACCGAATACATAAAATCCTCTATCGATCAAGTACTTCACCGTCGCATAGCCAATCCCGCTTGAAGTACCTGTGATTACTATATGTCTCATTTTTCTAGATTACTTGTTTGATGGATTAAATCTCGGGTAGGCACTCCCTTATACTTCCAATCCCAAAACGGAGATCAATTCATCCGCATATTTTCGATCATTGGCCAGACGAGGCATTTTATTCTGTCCACCCAGCTTACCTTTAGATTTCATGTAGTTCCTAAAGCCGTCCTTAGGGACTGAACGGATAACCAATGGCTGTAACAT